>DASYLG010000317.1:0-11426 GCA_036009685.1 Iamia sp.
GTTGCGGGCGCCGCTGCCGTCGTCCCGGCTCCCGTCCACGCCGTCCACCCCGACGACCAGGAAGCTCAGGGCCGGCACCGGCCCGTCGTCCCCCTCGTCGCCGTCCGCCCGGGTCGTCGGCGGGTCGAGCGTCCGGGTCAGCGGCACCCGGTCGATCGAGGCCGTGACCCGGGCCACCTCGCCCAGCCCGACGGCGACGAGGGCGCTCCCCAGCGAGGCCAGCGTCAGCAGGGCGATCACCGTCCGCTGCCCCCAGGTCCGCCGCGTCCGCTCCCGTCCCACCCCCCTGACGACCGGCGGGCGGCCGGGAACGTGCCCGTGGGGCAGGATCCCCGCCGTGGAGACGATCGCGAGCGGGTACCAGCTGGCCGAGGCCCCGGTGGCCACCGACGACGGGGGTGTGGCCTTCTCCGACGTGCTCGGCGGTGGGGTCCGGGCCTGGTCGCCGGCGACGGGAGCGGTGGTCGACGTCGTCGCCAAGCGGCGGGGCATTGGCGGCATGGCCCGCCACGCCGACGGCGGCCTGGTGATGTCGGGCCGCGACATCGTCCACGTGCGCGCCGGCGAGAGCCGCACCGTCTACGCCCCACCCGAGGGCGTCGCCGGCCTCAACGACCTCACCGTCGACCCCGAGGGCCGCGTGGTCGTGGGCCAGCTCCGCTTCCGCCCCTTCGCCGGCGAGGCGCCCGTGCCGGGCGAGGCCGTGGTCGTCGCCGCCGACGGCTCCACGACCGTCGCCCTCGACGGGATCGAGTGGGCCAACGGCTGCGCCTTCAGCCCCGACGGCCGCACGCTCTACCTGTGCGACTACCACCGGGGCGTGGTCGTCGCCGCCGACCGGCGCGACGACGGGAGCTACGGGCCCAGCCGGGTGGTGGTGACCTCGCCGAGCGGAGCGGCCGACGGGATGGCGGTCGACGAGGTCGGCGCCCTGTGGGTGGCCCTCGGCCCCCGCGGCACGGTCGGCCGCTTCACGCCCGACGGCGTCCTCGACACCGAGCTGGTGGTGCCGGCGGCGTTCGTCGCCAGCCTCTGCTTCGGGGGCGCCGACGGCCGGGACCTCTTCGTCACCACCGCCCAGGGCGCCGACGGCACGCCGGGGGCGGTGCTCCGCACCCGGGTGGACGGGCCGGGTGCCCCCGTGGGGGCGGTGACGATCTGAAGGTCAGGCCGACGCCGCCTCGGGGGCGGCGAAGCGGGCTCGGATCTCGGCGAAGTACCCGTCGACCAGGGCGCCCACGGCCGCCCGGGTGAGGACGACGGTGGCCCCCGGCCCGAGACCGGTGATCGTGCGGGTCGGGTCGAGGCGGATCTGCTTGTCGGCGGGCACGACACCGCCCTCCTCGACCAGGGCCCGGCCGATCAGCCGGACCTCGTTGCACGGGTTGCCGTCCTTGCCCTCGGCGGCCCGGGCCCGGTGGACGAAGAGCTGGTCCAGGACCAGCACCACCGAGGCCAGATACCGGGGCTCGAAGGCGGCCAGCGCGGTCCGGCCCGTCGTCGTGGTGGTCGCCGCGACGAGGGCGTCGTAGGCGGCCAGCTGGTCGTCGACCAGACGGCGGGCGTCGTCGATGGTGGCCTGGGGGTAACCGGTGCGGGACAGCATGGGATCGCTCCTCGGGTCGGGGGTCTGCCCGGTTGACGCCACCGCCCCTGCGGATGTGACGGCATCCGGTCGGAGGTCGCCCTGCCCCGGTGCCATCCAGTGTCCGCCCCCGCCGATCACGTCCCTCGTCTCGCCATCCACCCGTCCACGGTACCCGAAAATCGGGTGAGAGGGTCCCGACACTTGTTCAACCAAACGGTTGACAACGGGGGGAAGGTCGGCGTACGGTCCTCCTTGTTCAACCACGCGGTTGAGCAAGGAAGGAGGACGTCGTGGGCGCAGCCGATCCGCTCGACCGGGTGTTCTCGGCCCTGGCCGACCCCACCCGGCGCGACATAGTGGCCCGTCTCTGCGACGGCGACGCCACGGTCAACGAGCTGGCCAAGCCCTACGACGTCAGCCTCCAGGCCGTGTCCAAGCACCTGAAGGTGCTCGAGGACGCCGGCCTGGTGACCCGGACGCGGGAGGCCCAGCGCCGCCCCGTCCACCTGGAAGCGGAGGTCTTCGACCTGATGACCAAGTGGATAGAGCGCTACCGCCGCCAGGCCGAGGAGCGCTACCGCCGCCTCGACGACGTCCTCCGGTCGCTGCCGGACGACGACCCCACCCCACCCGCCCCCACCTGACCCAGGAGCCCACCATGAGCACCACCTCCACCCGCGAGGCCGACATCCACGTCGACCCCGACGTGCCCCTCGTCCGCATCACCCGGGAGTTCGACTTCCCGGTCGAGAAGGTCTTCCGGGCCCACGTCGAGCCCGACCTGTTCGCCCGCTGGTCGGGCCCCCGGGACATCGGGACGACGATGGAGTCCTTCGACTGCCGCACCGGGGGCGGCTACCGCTACTCCCACTCCGACGAGAACGGCGAGTACGCCTTCTACGGCTCCTTCCACGAGGTCCGCCCCGACGAGCTCATCGTCCAGACCTTCACCTTCGAGGGCTTCCCCGACGGCGTGGCCCTCGAGAAGCTCGCCTTCGAGGATCTCGGCGACGGCCGCAGCCGGATCGTCGCCACGTCGCTGGTCGACTCCTTCGAGGGCCGCGACGCCTTCGTGGCCAGCGGCATGGAGGTCGGTGTCCAGCAGGGCTACCAGCAGCTCGACGAGCTCCTCGCCGAGGGGGCCTAGCCTCGGGGTCTCTTCCCCGAAGCGTCGAAGACGACTAGATTGCGAACGTATGGTCGTAGCGGCTCGACCCGCTCTCTCGTCCGACGAGATCGTCTCGACCATCGCGGACGCGGTCGCGAGGGAACGTCGGATCGACGCGTGCGTCCTCTACGGGTCCGTGGCGCGGCGGACACATCGGCAGGGGAGCGACATCGATCTGCTGGTTGTGAGCTCTGACCGGGACGCTGCCAATCGGCTCCTATCGCACCTTTGGATTCTTGATGCCGAGGTGGCGTCGCGTTGCTCCGCCTCGACCGAGACGATGGCCGGTCTCGAGCGCCGTCGCCGTCGAGAGCCCGCCTTCATGGCCCATCTGGCGTACGAGGGAGTGTCCGTGACGCCGCTCTCGGGGGACGTGCTCCGTGCGCTCCGACGACGTGACTTCACGCTCGATGAGATCCTCGGAGAGATCGAACGACGACATCGTCGGGTCGCCCCGACGATCGATCCGGCCCGGCTCAACGGGAGCTTCGTGCCGGCGCTGTCTCGGATCTACTCCTGCGCCAAGGCGGTGGCGATGGCGCGTCTTGTCGCGGTGGGTACGCCCGACTTCGATTGGGCATCGACCTTCATCAGCGTGGGTCGGGCGCAACCGGGCCTGGCGACCTCGGCCAGGAACCTGGCTCGGCTCAGGCCGTTCTACCTGCGCATGCGAGGTCATGAGGTGGCGTTGCCACGGGTCGGCCCTGCGGACTTGGCGGGTGCCGCATCGGACCTCGCGGTTCTCGCCGGCGCACCGTCTCGATGATCAGTGCCCGGCTCTTCACGGATCTGATCGACTTCGGCAAGGCGCCTCACGTCGCCGGCGAGGACGATCCGGGCGGCCTCGTCGAGGACCACCAGTTGGTCGTCTTCTGCAACGACTTCCTTTCTCAGCTGAGCAGGCAAGAGCTCACGAAGCAGATCGAGGGGTTCGGCGGCCGTTCGCAGGATGCGCTGGCTGCCGAGCGGCGTCGGCTGGAAGGTCGCGGTGACGAAACGCTCCCGTTGCAACGGGTGCTCTTCGAGCTGGAGGCCGCGGCCCCGTCACTCGCCGCCGCCGAGTACGCCCGTGCCGAGGACGCCACGATCGAGTTCATGGAAGATCACTTCCAGCCCCTTCTGGTTCAGATCGTGAGGTGGCTCGAGACGACCGACGACGTCGAGCCGCCGAAAGGGCGGCGAGCGCCTTGGGCGAGCTCGAGCACGCGTTCGGGCTGGGAGGTGAGTAGTGGCGACCGACCCTCGTTCGGAGCGACGGGCGGCGATCGTCGAGATCGTGCAAGCGGACTACGCCGCGTGGCCGCCGCCATCTCGCGATTGGAGACCAACCGGGACGCCTTGCGGGGGATCTCGCTCACGCTCACGACCGCAGCTCTCGCCTTCGCAAGCAAGTCGGCCTTCGCTCCTGCAGCGGGAGCCGTCGCCGTCGTCGTCCTCACGTGGGGAGACCTGCGGTTGCTGTACCAGCACAACGTCGCTCGCCGTCGTTCACGGAAGGTCGAGGAGGTCGTACAGCGCTACGTCGCCCACATCGTCGAGATTGGCCGACCCATGGAAGCGCCGGCGGAGCGCGCTGTCGATGACGCGCTGCGCCGCTACCGATACGGCTCGAACCTCAACCTGGTGAGTCCGACGATCAGGAAGGTGGCTCGGGAGATCCGGACCGGCGCGGACTGGTCGGTTGCTCTCTACCTGCTCTCCAGGTGCTCGGTCTCGCCATCGTGACGGTGAGTTCGATCTGGTGACGGCTCGGTCGACGCGACCTGAGGTACCGGGGGACGTGGTCGACCGGCTGCGGGCGATCTGCGGCGTCCTGCCCGAGGCGATCGAGGAACCGGCCTGGGTCGGGACCCGGTGGCGGATCCGGACCAGGACGTTCGCCCACGTGGCCTTCGTCGACGAGGGCTGGCCGCCGGCCTACGTCCGGGCCATCGGGCACGACGGCCCGGCGTGCGTCCTCACCGTCCGGTCGGCGGGCGAGGAGCTCGCCGTGCTCCAGCACGCCGGTCCGCCGTTCTTCGCCCCCGTGTGGTTCGAGGACATCGTCGGGCTGGAGATCGACGACGCCACCGACTGGGGCGAGGTGGCCGAGCTCTGCACCGAGTCCTACTGCCTCCTGGCCCCGAAGAAGCTGGCGGCGCGGGTGCGGGAGGGTCAGAGCTTGGCGTAGTCGACGGTGCGCCAGGTCTCGGGCGTGAGCACCAGGGCGGTGGCGTCGCCGCCGTCGGTCGAGGCCACGTAGGCCTCGCCCGTCTCGGGGCCGAGGTAGCGGGTGGCGATGGCGAGCCGCAGCTCGCGGGTGGCCTCGGTGAAGGCGACCGGGCCCTCGACGGTGACGTAGGCGGGTGTGAACCCCTCCCGCTGGACGCAGAGCGAGGCTCGCCCGGCGGGGCGCAGGGCCCGAGCCTTCAGGCTCTCGGGCGCGATGGTCATCTCGAGCACCCCACCCTCGTAGCGGTACCAGATGGGGGCGGTGAGGGGCGGCCCGTCGGTGCGTTCGACCGCCAGCACCCCCACGTGCACGTCGGCGAGGAAGGCCTCGCGCTCGGACGGGGACATCGACAGCTGACCCATGGCCCCGACGGTACCGTCGCCGTCGTGACATCCATCCGGCCGGCGACCGATGACGACGCCGCCGCCATCGCCCGGGTGTGGCACGAGGCCTGGGGCGACGGCCACACCGGCCACGTCCCCGACGGCCTGCTCGAGCACCGGCACCCCGAGCACTTCGCCAGCCGGGCGGCCGAGCGGGTGGCGCACAGCTGGGTGGCCGAGGTCGACGACGAGGTGGTCGGCTTCGTCACCGTCGAGGGCGACGAGCTGGAGCAGATCTTCGTGCTGGCGCCGGCCCGCGGCAGCGGCGTGGCCACCGACCTCCTGCGCACCGGCCAGGACGCCATCCGGCAGGCCGGCCACGACGTCGCCTGGCTCGCCGTGGTCGCCGGCAACGCCAGGGCCCGCGCCTTCTACGAGCGACAGGGGTGGGTCGACGCCGGCCCGCTGGAGTACGAGGCCGGCACCGACGGCGGGACCTTCGTCGTCCCGTGCCGACGCTACGAGGCGCCCCTCAGGTAGGAGCGCCCCGCAGGTAGGCCAGCACCGCCCGGACCCGGCGGTTGTCGTCGTCGTCGGGCGGCAGGTCGAGCTTCGAGAAGATGTTGCTGGTGTGCTTGCCCACCGACTTCTCGGTGATGACGAGCCGGCCGGCGATGGCCTGGTTCGACCGTCCCTCGGCCATGAGCGCCAGTACCTCCAGCTCGCGCGCCGTGAGCCGCTCGATGGGGTCATCGCGGCGGCTGCGCGAGGCGACCAGGGCGGCGATCACCTCGGGATCCATCACCGTCCCACCCCCGGCCACCTGGCGGACCGACTCGACGAAGCGGCCGACGTCGCTGACCCGGTCCTTGAGCAGGTAGCCGACGGCGCCGTCGCCGCCCGACAGCAGCTCGCGGGCGTAGAGCTGCTCGACGTACTGCGAGAGCACCAGCACGGGGAGCCCGGGGCGGGCCTGGCGGGCCTCGATGGCGACGCGCAGGCCCTCGTCGGTGAACGTCGGGGGCAGCCGCACGTCGACCACGGCCACGTCGAGGTCGTCCTCCAGCAGGCTGCGACGCAGCCCGGCCTCGTCCTCGACGGCGGCGACGATGGTGCAGCCGTTGGCTTCCAGCAGGCGGATCAGGCCGTCGCGCAGGAGGGCCAGGTCCTCACCGATCACGACCCGCACGGCACCACCAGGGTGATCCGGGTCGGCCCGCCGGCCGGGCTGTCGACGTGCAGGGTCCCGTCGAACACGGCGAGGCGGCGTTCGATGCCGGCCAGCCCGCCGTCGGGGTCGAGCCGGGCCCCACCCCGGCCGTCGTCTTCCACCACCACCCGCAGGACGTCGTCGGACCGGGCCATCACGACGCTCACCCGGCCGGCGCCGCTGTGCTTGGCCGCGTTGGTCAGGCACTCGGCCACGGCGAAGTAGGCGGCTGACTCGACCGGGGCCGGCAGCCGCCCGTCGACCGCCGCGGTCACCCGCACCGGCAGGCCCATCTGCATGGCGAGGGCCTCGACCGCTCCGACCAGGCCGCGGTCCGACAGCACCGGGGGATGGATGCCGCGGACGACGGTGCGCAGGTCGGCCAGGGCATCGCGGTTGGTCTCCTGGGCCTCGGCCATGAGGGCCCGGGCCTGCGCCGGGTCGGACTCCATCAGGTCGAGCGCCAGCCCCATGGTCATGCCCGAGGCCACCAGCCGGGCCTGGGCCCCGTCGTGCAGGTTGCGCTCGATCCGCCGGAGCTCGGCCGCCTGGACGTCGACGGCCTCGGACCGGGTGGCGGCCAGCTCGTCGACCCGGGCCTCGAGCACCCGGCGGGTGGCCGCCTCGGTGGGGCCCAGCACGGCGGCGTCGATGGACGCCTTGGCCCGCATCAGCGGCGGGACGACGACCCACCAGAGGGCGAAGGCCACACCGGCCAGGACCCACTGGGCCAGGGCCTCGGGGACGGTGTCGATGGTGTAGAGGTCGCCGTAGGGCTTGTCGAAGATCCCGTCCGGGGTCACCCAGACGAGGAACGGATAGACGAAGTACCAGATGATCGACAGGAAGGCGGTCACCGCGAAGGTGGCCAGGACGAAGCCGATGGTCGACGTGAGGAACAGCCAGAGCACGTCCCGCCACGTCTGCGGGTCGGTCCCCCGCTGGCGCAGACGGCCCAGCGCGGTGGGCGCCGTGCGCGTCCGGTAGACGGCGGGCACCGGCCGGCCCAGGGTCAGCGCCGCCATCCGCCGGTGGAGCCCGGCCAGCACGACGGTGAGGGGGAGGCTGACGGCGAGGATGGGGATGCCGGCGGTGACGGGGATGAGGGCGAAGCCCACCACGTCGAGCACGAACAGGGTCAGGGCGAACGGCATCGAGAACAGGTGGGCCCACCCCAGCCAGAGGCCCGGGCGCTTGAAGCCCTTGGGCGGGGTGCTCGGCGGGGCGTCCATGGGGCCAGTCTGGCGTGACCGGGCTCGGACCACAGGGGGCGTAGGCCCCCTCTCGGGATGCGGGGTGGGCCCGATGTGCCGGCGGGCCCCGTCCTTCAGGGTGGGCCTGTCGCCCGATCCGGGGCGGCCGAGACCCGAGGAGAGATGATGGCTCGCACGCCCCTGACCGTCCGCGTGGCCCGTTGGAGCGCCACGCACCCGTGGAGGTCCCTGGGCCTCTGGCTGGGTCTGGTGGTCCTGGCCATCGTGCTCTCGGCCACCGTGGCGCCGAAGACGGCCACGTCGGTCGACATGGCCGCCGGCTCGTCCCAGCGCGCCCTTCGCATGCTCGACGAGGCCGGGCTGGAGGAGCCGGCCAGCGAGCTCGTCCTCGTCACCGCCGGCTCCGGTGGCGACGCCCTCGATCGACCGGCGGCCGAGGCCGCGCTCACCGACGTGACCGCCGGGATGGTGGCGCTCCCCGAGGTCGCCGCCGTGGGCGAGGCGATCTGGTCGGCCGAGGGCGACGCCGCCCTCGTGCCGGTGCGGATGCGCGGCGACCCCGAGGAGGCATCCGATCACGTCGCCCCGCTCCGGGCCGTCACCGAGGCGGTGGCCGCCGACCACCCGACCGTGCGGGTGGAGGAGACCGGCGGTGCGTCGGTCGACGCCGCCGTCACCGCGGTCGTGGAGGAGGACCTGGCCAGCGCCGAGGCCCTGAGCCTCCCGGTGACCCTCGGCCTGATGCTGCTGGCCTTCGGCGCCCTCATCGCCGCCGCCGTGCCCGTCCTGCTGGCGCTGACGTCGGTGGCCATCTCCCTCGGCCTCTACGCCGTGGTGTCGCAGATCGTCCCCGACATGGGGACCGTGGCCAACATGGTCCTGCTGATCGGCATGGCCGTCGGCGTCGACTACTCGCTGTTCTTCGTCAAGCGGCAGCGGGAGGAGCGCCAGAAGGGCCACGGCCCGATCGACGCCGTCGAGATCGCGGCCGCCACCGCCGGGCACTCGATCCTGGTGGCGGGCGTGGCCGTGATCGTGTCGGTGTCGGCCCTGCTGCTGGTCGGCAACGTGATCTTCTCCGGTCTCGCCGTCGGCGCCATCCTCGTGGTGGCGGTGGCCATGCTGGGCTCGCTCACCGTCGTCCCTGCCCTGGTCGGCCGGCTCGGGCGCTGGGTCGACCGGCCCCGCGTCCCGCTGCTGTGGCGGCTGGCCGCCCGCACCCGGCCGGGCGCCCTCAGCGGCCGTCTCGTCGCTCCCGTCCTGCGCCGGCCGGGCGTGGCCCTGGCCGTGTCGGGCCTCGTCGCCCTGGCCCTCGCGGCGCCGGCCCTGACCCTCCGCCTGGAGGAGTCCACGCTCGACCAGCTGCCCGACGGCATCGCCGCCGTCGAGGCCCTGGAGCGGGTGCAGGCCGACTTCCCGTCCGAGGGCGACGAGGTCGTCGTGGTCGCCCAGGCGACGTCGGCATCCGGTGCGTCGGCCGTCGAGGGGGCGCTGGCGACTCTGGCCACCGAGGCCGAGGCGTCGGGTCTCTTCGCCTCGGGCTCCTCGGTCGACACCTCGGCCGACGGGCGGACCTTCGAGCTCCTCCTGCCGACCCCCGAGGCGGCCGGCGTCGAGTCCTCGGCCGATGCCCTCGCCCTGGTCCGGTCCGACCTCGGCCCCGAGCTCCTGGGTGATCTCGACGGCGTGCGGTGGGAGACGGCCGGCGACGAGGCCGAGTCCCGCGACTCGACCGATCAGCAGTCGTCGGCCCTGCCGTGGGTCATCTGTGCCGTGCTCCTCTTCACCCTCGTGGTGATGGGCGTGACCTTCCGCAGCGGGGGCGTGGCGCTGCTCACGCTCGGCCTCAACGTGGCGTCGGTGGCGGTCGCCTTCGGCGTGCTCGCCCTCGTGTTCCAGCACGGCTGGGCCGAGGGGCTGCTCGACTTCGAGTCCAACGGCACGGTCGTGTCGTGGATCCCGATGTTCCTGTTCGTGGTCCTGGTCGGGCTGTCGATGGACTACCACGTGCTGGTCCTGAGCCGGATCCGGGAGGCGGCCGCCGGGGGCGAGTCACCCCGGGAGGCCGTCGCCGCCGGCATCCGCCAGACGGCCGGCCCGGTGAGCATGGCGGCCCTGGTGATGGTGTCGGTCTTCGGCCTCTTCGCCACCGCCTCGATGGTCGAGATGAAGCAGATGGGCGTCGGCCTCGCCGTGGCCATCCTCGTCGACGCCACCCTCGTCCGGATCGTGATGCTCCCCGCCCTCCTCGCCCTGTGCCCCGGCATCGTCGAGACGATGGCCCGCCGCTCCCGGACCAGCCACGACCCCACCGAGGTCCCGTTCGAGGTCCCCGCCGCCGCCTGACCTCCGGTCCGGCCCTTGTCGACGCAGCCATCGCCGTGTACACGGTGATGGCTGCGTCGAATCTCCTGACGTCATGGCGAAGCGACTGGTCGACATCGACGACGAGAAGCTCGAGCGCGTCCAGGCACTGCTCGGGACACCGACCATGAAGGCCACCGTCAACGGTGCGCTGGACGAGGTGCTGGCGCTCGATGCCCGCCGTCGTTCGTTGCTCGCCGCCCAGTCGCTCGAACCGCTCGACCCCTTGGCCGACCCGGACGAGCGCCGGGCGGCGCGGGGCTGAACCCCTACTACCTCGGCGACACCTCGGCCGTCGCCCGGCTCGGCCGACCGGCGGTGGCAGACCGGCTGGCCCCGCTGGTCGAGGCCGGGCTGGTGGCGAGGTGCACCCCGACGGACCTCGAGGCCGGCTTCTCGTCACCCAGCCCGGCGTGGCACCTGTCGCGGCGCCGAGAGCGAGGCGGCTGGCCGTTCGTGCCGATGGACCAGGACGTCCTCGACCGGGCCGTGACCGTGCAGGACCACCTGGCGGCCACGAGCCGTCACCGCGGCGCCAAGATCGCCGATCTCCTCATCGCCGCCGCCGCCGAGTCGGCTGGCCTCGTGGTGCTCCACTACGACCGGGACTTCGATCTCATCGCCGAGGTGACCGGTCAGCTCGTCGAGTGGGTCGTCCCCGCCGGCTCCGTCCCTGAGCGAGCGTGGGAGGCTGGCGGGGTGACGAGCTTCCTGGGTGCGGCACCGGACAGCGATGGCGCCCAGCGCCTCTACGACGAGGACGTCGCCCGGGATGGGTTCGTGATGAACCTGTCCCGGGCCTGGGCCCACGCCCCCGACCTCCGGGCCGGCGTCAGCGACCTGGTGGAGCGGGCCGCCGAGGTGGGCGGGCTCACCTTCCGCCAGCGGGGCGTGCTGGTGTCGACCATGGCGTCGACGCTGGGCGACTCGTACTGCGCCCTGGCATGGGGCACCCGCCTGGCCGGCGAGGTCGGGCCCGACGTGGCCGCGGCGGTGATCGCCGGCGACGACGACGGGCTCGATGCGGCCGACGCCGCCCTGGCCCGCTGGACCCGACAGGTCGTCCGCGACCCCAACGGCACGGCTGCGGCCGACGTCGAGGCCCTGCGCGCCGCGCTCCGGCCCAACACGAAGCTGGTGGTCAGCGAAGCGCCGACCAACCCGTATCTCACCGTCGTCGATCTCGACCGAGTCTCCGAGATCTGTCGCCCCAAGCGCGTGCGAACGGTGATCGACTCGACCTTCGCCACGCCGATCAACCTCAACCCGATCGACCACGGCATCGATTTGATCGTCCACAGCGCGACCAAGTACCTGGGGGGCCACAACGACGTGCTCGCGGGCATC
>DASYLG010000318.1:0-5649 GCA_036009685.1 Iamia sp.
GGCGCCGGCCCCCGACGGCCATGCCCTCGACGCCCGAGGCGAAGCCCTCGATCAGCGAGCCCGGGGTGAGGTCGAACGTCGCCGGCTGGCCACCGAGGTAGCTCGAGTCGAAGACCTCGCCGGTCGAGCAGGAGACGCCCACGTAGTCGACGGTGACGGAGTCGCCCTCGGCGGCGACGGCGCCGTCCCCGACCACCTGGTCCTCGACCACCAGGTCGGTGGGCGGCGGGCCGACGGGGACGGCGACCTCGGGCGCACCCTCGCCGGCGTCACCCGTCATCTCGACGCAGGGCAGGCCGGCGGCCGACCCGGGGAGGACGGCGGTGCTGCCGGTGTCCGACCCGTCCTCGGGCTCGTCGCACCCGGAGTCCTCGCTGGTGGGCCCGTCGGCCGCGGCCAGGGCGCAGATCTCCTCCGTGGACGGCGGCGGCTCGATGGGATCGTCCTTCGGGCCGAGGGCGACGGTGAGGGCGCTCAGGTCGGGCGCCAGCACGATGTCCTCGAAGTCCTGGGTGATGATCCGGTCGGGCTCGGCGCCCTCGGCGGCGTCCAGGGCGCTGTCCCACTGCGCGACGCGGACGACGGCATCGTCCCCGTCACACACCTCGGTGGCGTCGGGGTCGGCCAGCTGGAGACCGTCGGCGTCGAGCTGGGCCCCGATCTGGTCGAGGAAGACCCCCAGCGTGGCATCGGCGCCGGCGGCCTGGGCCACGAAGGGGTGGACGTGGATCAGCCCGTCCTGGTGGGTGTGGATGCCGAGGGCGTCGGTGCCCCGGTCGGCGGCGGCCGGCAGGACCTCCCCACACGCCTGGAAGGCGTAGGCGACGTGCCAGTGCTCGCCCATGGCGGGACCGTCGGCCCCGGAGGTGGGACCTTGCCCGTCGGACGCGACCGGGTCGGCGTCGCCGTCGTCACCGCACGAGGCCAGGGCGAGGAGGAGCGTCAGCCCGGCGAGGGGGACGAGGATCGAGCGCAGGCGCATGGGCGCTGACGGTAGGTGCCGCGGGAGGGTGGCGACCGGTCAGGTCCCGCTCAGTCGGCCAGGCGGCGGCGGAGCTCGACGTAGACGGTGGTGCCGACCATGGCCTCCAGCTCCTCGCCGAGCGACTCGACCACGGGGCGGTCGCCGACGTAGGGCTCGGGCTCCTCGGTGCAGCACCACGCCATCTCGTCGCCCTCCTCGTTCCAGTCGGCGCGGGTCCAGCCCCGCACGGTGGCCACCTCGGTGTCGGGCGCCTCGCCGTCGACCCAGTCGACCTTGAGCGGGAGCTGCCAGCACACCGACGGCTTCCACTCCAGCGGCGGCTCGTCGGCCTCGACGGCGGCGATGTGGAGGGCGCAGCCGGCCCCACCGGCGAAGCCGGGGCGGTTGAGGAAGATGCAGGCGCCGTCGACCACCCGGGTGCTCAGCTTGCGCTCGTCGGCGAAGATCCCGCCGACGGCCGCGTCGACGTGGTGCTGGAACAGGTGGGGGTCGAGCATGGCCGCGTAGGCGCTGATCATGGCCCCCTCCTCGGGTCCGTCGAGCTCGGCACCGACCGAGCAGCAGCCCTGCTGGAGCTCGGGCGCAGGCCGGCTGAGGATGCCCTGGCAGCCCTGGCCCCAGATGCAGGTCCAGCGCGACGTCAGGAACGACCGCTCGAAGCGCCAGGTGACGTCGCCGTCGGCGATCTCGACGTGCGTCTCCTCGGCCACCCCCCGAGGCTACGAGGACCGAACCGGTACGGTCGGCCCGTGAAGCTGGACGAGGTGGGCGAGGCCGACGGGTGGCGGTGCTGGCTGTGCGACGAGGCCGTGGACCCGGACATGTCGGTCAACGACCCGCGGGGCCCGAGCATCGACCTGCGGACCACCAAGTCGAAGGCCAAGGCCAAGGCCAAGAAGGGTCGCGAGGCCACCGAGCGTCTGGCCCACCGGGGCTGCAACACCGGCAAGGGCGCGGTCGCCCCGGTGGTGCCGTGGCCCGACGACCTCTTCGTCGTCGACCCGGCCCCGCTCATCGCCGTGGTCGATCGGCTCCAGCGCAAGGGCGGCCGGGAGGCGGTCGCCCGCTGCATGACCCGGGACGACGCCGACGCCCTCGCCACCTGGCTCGTCGAGCGGATCGGCCGGCTCGAACCCGACCTCGCCGTCACCACCCGGGTCGACGAGGGTGGCGGCCAGCAGGTGGTCAGCCTCCTCGCCTGAGCCGGTCCATCTGGCGGCGATCCCTCTTGGTCGGCCGACCGCTGCCCCGGTCGCGCTCGGCGAACTCGATCTGCTCGGGCGGCTTCGGGGGTGGGGGAGGGGTGTGGTCGATCAGGCACTCGGCGGCGACGGAGGCCCCGACCCGCTTCTCGATCAGCCGGACGACCACGACGGTCCGATCGACCTGGTGGATCCGGGCCTCGACCCGGTCACCGACCTTCACCGTGGTCGACGCCTTGGCCGGCCGCCCGTCGATCCGGACGTGGCCGGCCTTGCACAGCGCGGTCGCCTCCGAGCGCGTCTTCGCCAGCCGCACCGCCCACAGCCACCGATCGACCCGGGCCGTCTCCATCCCCCCAGCCTGCCCCGGCCGGCTGCCACCCCGCCGAACCTCGTGCGAGTGTCGCCGCAGGACGGGCACAGTCGCACAAGGTTCGGCTCTGTCAGGGATCGACGTCGACGCCGACGGCCTTCCCGAGGATGGCGAGCTCGTCGACGATGGCGTCGACCATGTCCCACAGGTCGGGGACCAGCTCACGACAGGCGACCAGGCCCACGTCGAGGGTGTCGCGGTAGCTCTGGACGGTGACGTTGAGGCCCTGGCCGTCGACGATGGTGGACACCGGGTAGTAGTGGATGAGCTCGGCGCCGGCGGTGTAGAGCGGCTCCCGCGGCCCGGGCACGTTCGACACCACCAGGTTCACCGGCGAACCGACCCGCCCGGTGAGCCGCAGCGCGGTGCGCATGGCCCGGGCGAACACGGCGGGCGGGGCGAACTGGGTGAAGTCGGTCAGCTGCTCGGCCGGCACGGCGTCGAAGAGGCCCTTGGCCCCGGCCATGGCCTCGTGGACCTTGCGCACCCGCTCCAGGGGGTCGGGCTCGTCGGTGGGGAGGCCCGAGAAGATGGCCGACACCCGGTTGGTCCAGCGGTGCTCCTCGTCGCCGGTGCGGATCGACACCGGGACCATGGCGACCAGGGCCTTGTCGGGCAGGGCGTCGTGGTCCTCCAGCCAGCGCCGGAGCCCGCCGGCGCACATGGCCATGACGATGTCGTTGACGGTGGCGCCCATGGCGTTCTTCACCTCCTTGACCGAGGTCAGGGACGTGGAGCGGAAGGCGAAGCGGCGGTGGGCGGTGATGGTGCCGTTGAACGGCGTCGGCGGGGCCAGCCCCTGGGGGAGCGGGCCGGCGACCTCGCCCTCGGGCGCCCGCTCGCGGCCGCGGTTCAGGACCGCACCGAGAGGGCCGCGGAGGTTGGCGCGCACCTGGTTCGCCGCTGCCACCAGCACGGGGTTGCGGGTGGCGGCCCCGACCTGGCGGGCGGTCCGGGCCCCGAGCACGAGCGCCCGCCCCGGCTTGCGGGCCAGGCCGACCGCCGCGGTGGCCAGGACGGCGGCATCGCTGCGGGAGGACTCCGGCGTCCAGGTCCCGAGTGCCGGGTCGTCGCTCGGGTCGCCCTCGGGCGAGGCGTCGAGCATCAGGGTGAGCAGCTCGGCTCCCGACGCGCCATCGACGGTGGCGTGGTGGATCTTGGACAAGATGGCGAAGCGGTCGTCGGGCAGGCCCTCGATGACGTAGCTCTCCCACAGCGGCCGGCGCCGGTCGAGCGGACGGCCGATGATCCGGGCCACGAGCTCGCCCAGCTGCTTGTCGCTCCCCGGCGGCGCCACCGCCGTGTGACGGACGTGGTACTCGAGGTCGAAGTCGGGGTCGTCCTCCCAGAACGGGTGGTCGAGCCGGAAGGGCACGTCGCGCACCCGGCGCCGCAGCGGCTCGAGCCGGTGCATGCGCCGCTCGATCTCGCCCCGCCAGGCGGTGAGCGGGTCGTAGCCGGGGTCGTCGGGCCGGGCGAAGATCGACAGCCCCGACACGTGGCCGAACTGGGTGGCCGACTCCATGTACAGGAAGGTGGCGTCGAGGCCGGTCAGCTGCTTCATCGGTGCCCTCCGGGGGCCGGGGTCTGACGAGGGCCACCCTTCCACCCGCCGGCGCCTCACACACGCCGGCCGTCCGGACGCGCCGAAGGGGACGACCCGGCCCCAGCCCCGGGTCGTCCCCCTCAGATCTCGGCTCGCTCAGTAGGCGTTGAGGAGCATCAGGCGGGTGCCGTAGTCGCCGGCGTTGCCGCCCTGCTGGATGTGGCTGCCCCAGTGGGCGACCTCGACGGCGGGGGAGGTCTCGCCGAGCATGGCGTCGTAGACGTCGGCCGCCTGGACGATGCCCTTGCTCAGGCCCTTGTACTCGGCGGACTCCGAGAAGAGGGTCATGAGCCGGCCCCGGTTGATCTTGCCCTGGTCGAGCTGGCCCTTCCAGTAGGCGAGGTCGGCGCCGGTCGGGTTGCGGTCGAGGACGTTCTGGAAGACGAGCGTGACGAACTGGGCGTTGCTCAGCTGGCCGTAGAGCGTCGTGAACTCCTGCGAGGCGGCGAAGCTGCTGGAGACGGTGTTGATCGACTTGCCGTGCTCGGTGATCTGGTCGAACCAGAAGTCGAGGCCGCCATGGTCGGCGTTGCGGTCGAAGTAGGCGTTGTAGAGGCGGATGATCTGGTGACGGGGGGTCCGCTCGGCCCGGAAGATCAGCATGTTCATGAACGAGCCGGCGGTCCAGGCGCCCTGGTCGAGGTTGGCGACGGCGTTGGTGCGCTCGGCGGTGCTGGGCGCACGACCGAGGAAGTCCTGGTACTGGCGGTTCACGAAGCCGACGGTGGTGAACTTGTCCCACTCCTCGACGCCGATGGCGCGCTTGGCCGAGCTCGTCCCGCTCCAGGCGCTGGGACCGTCGGAGCTGTTGGCCCGAGCCCGGTAGACGTAGGTGGTGCCGACGACGGCGCTGGTGTCGACGACCGGGGCGACGTTGGGGAGGTTCCAGGTCTTGTTGGGGAAGGCCTGGCCCTGGACGGTCCGCTCGACGGTGTAGCCGGTGATGGGGGCGTCGGGGTCCTCCCCGGTCGAGGGGGTGATGTAGACCCGGATGAACTTCTGGTAGCCGGCGGCGAGGACGTCGACCGGAGCGCCGGGCTCGACGGCCGAGGCCGGGGCCGAGCCGAGGCCGATGCCGGTCAGGACGACCATGAGGCCGAGGGCCAGGAGGGCCAGACGACGGATGGTGGACAGGGGGGCGGTGGTGGGGTGCGTGCTCATGCCGATGTGACGCGCCCACCGCTCGGGTCCGCACACTTTTCTGCGCACGTCTTCGGATGGCCCGGGGCGCGACCGTGCCCCCGCCCGGTGGGGGCGGGGGCACGGAGGCCTCGGTGCGTGGGGATCAGTACTTGTTGAGGAGCATCGTCCGGGTGCCATAGTCCCCGGCGTTGCCGCCGGCCTGGATGTGGCCGGCCCACAGGGTGAGCTCGGAGCCGGTGCTGGTCTCGCCGATCATGGCGTCGTAGACGTCGGCGGCCAGGACCCGGCCCTTGCTCAGGCCCTTGTACTCAGTCGACTCGGAGAACTGGGTCATGACCTT
>DASYLG010000319.1:0-4474 GCA_036009685.1 Iamia sp.
TCACCACACCGACGGGGCCATCGCGCCGCACCACCGCGGCCAGCACGTCGGGGTCGAGGAAGGCCCAGTACCGACCATCGGGCAGGGTCAGGGCCGTCGGGGCGAACCGGTGGCCGCCCAGGTGGCTGGTCCGCTCGACCGTCACCTCTCCCCCGCCGGCGAGGGCCAGACGGGTGCCGAGCGAGCCGCAGCAGCGGTCCCTTGCGCCATGGGCGCAGACGAGGACCTCGAGTGGTGCGGTGCCCTCGGCCGCGGCGGCCGCGGCGAGGAGCTCGACGGCCAGGGCCGCCACGCCGTCCCGCGGCGCCCGGCCCTCGGCCCGCCCGTAGGTGGCCCGACCCGGCCGGCGGGCATAGGCGCGGACTCGCCGCCCGGCCGCGTCGTCCCCGTCGGTGGGGACGACCAGCTGCACGCGCGCCACCCCGGCCAGGGGCGTCAGGGCCTCGATCTCGTCGGCGGCGCGGGGCCACGGCAGCGGCCAGTCGACGAGGACCAGGGCTGGAGTGGCCGGTGCCGAGCCCGCCGGGTCGAGACCCGCGGCGCGGGCCCATGGTGCGCAGCTGGGCACTAGCGCAAGACGTCGGGGTCGGCGCGGAGGAGGCGGCGGACCCAGCCGTTCCAGTACACCTCCGAGGCCCGCTCGAGCAGCGACGCCCTCATGGCCGGGCGGAGGGCGGGCGCGACCACCGTGGCCTTCGCCCCGGCGGCGCCGGCGACGAGCACGTCGTAGGCCAGACGGCACTGGCGATCGAACGACGCCGCCCGGTAGGTGGCCTCGGGCACCGTGGGCCCGGTGACGATCACGCCGTGGTTGGCCAGCACCACCACGCGGGCGTCGCCGGTGCGGCGGGCCAGGTCGGCCCCCAGGTCGGCACTGTCGATCTCGCCGGTGTACTCGTCGACGAAGGCGAGGTCGCCTTCGTACATGGCTCCCGTCTGGTGGAAGACGTCGGGCAGCAGGCCGAGGGCGGCCAGCACGGTGGCGTGGTACGGGTGGTTGTGGATCACGACGCGGGCGTCGGGCCGGGCCCGGTGGAGCTCGCTGTGGATGTGGATCGCCGGCGTCACGTCCCACCGCCCGGCCAGGACCTCGGCGTCGGCCGAGACCAGGCAGAGGTCGGAGGCCGAGACCTCGTCCCACCACAGGCCCCACGGGTTCACCAGCATGCGACCGGCCTCGTCGCCCACCGTGATGTGACCGGCCATGTTCTCGCTGAAGCCCTCGGCCGCCAGGATCCGGAAGGCGCAGGCCAGCTCCTGCTCGGGGGTGAGGTCCACACCGGTGGTCGGGGTGATGCGGGGCTCCCACGCCGCCCGCCCACCGCGCGAGGCAGCGATGGTCGGGGCCGCGCCGGAGCCGGGGAGCGCTGACAATGCTCGCCTCCAAGCTCGATGGCTAACATCTATATGTTTACATCGATTGCCCGGAGGGAGCAAGGAGGGCGATCAGGCTCCCAGCGTGGGCAGCCGCCGGCTGCCGGCATGCTCGCGGGCCAGCCGCTCGGCGCCGTCGGCGTCCCCGGCCTCGATCAGGTCGATGAGGGCTTCGTGGGCGGCCACCGCCTCGGCGCGGTACGCCGGGTCGGTGATGGGATCGTCGGCCTCGGCGCCCCGCGTCGAGACCTCCTCGGCCCACTGCGACGACGCCTCGGCGCAGATCCTCTCCAGGGCCCCGAGCAGCAAGGCGATGGTCTGGTCACCACAGGTCGTCACCAGGGCGGCGTGGAAGCGGCGGGTCTCCACGGTGTAGCGCCGGATGTCGTCGACCACCGCCGCCCCAGCCTCGTGGGCCTCCCGCAGCACGGGCAGCACCGCCTCGACCCGGTCGGGCCGCGTGGCGCAGAGCCGGGCGCACACCGGCTCGAGGTGGCGCAGGGCGGTCGCCACCTGGTCGGGGGTGACCCGGCGCGAGCGCAGGGCGACCTCGATGCCCCGGGCCGTGCTGTCGACCGGCGGGCTCTGGACCACGGCGCCGCCGACCTTCCCCCGGCGCACCTGCACCAGGCCCTCGGCCTCCAGGATCCGCAGGGCCTCGCGGAGCGAGGGCTTGCTCACGCCGAACTCGGCGAGGAGGTCCTCCTGCTTGGGCAGGACCGCACCCTCGGCCAGCTGTCCGCTGGCGATCCGCTCCCGCAGCTGGTCCGCCACCTGCTCGGCCAGGCTGACCCCGCGGACAGGTCGACTCGCCGCCGGTCGCGCCGCCCTCTCACTCGCGTCCACCGCGGGAGGCTAGCCCTGGCGTCCCGCCCCCTCCGGGACCGGTCCGGCGACCGTCAGAAGGCGTTCGGATCCTCCTGCACCTCGTGGGGGACGGGGTGGCGGTACAGCACCGAAGCGTTCTCCCACGTCAGCTTGCGCACGTCCTCGGCCGGCAGGCCGACCAGCTCCTCGGCGACCACCTCCTGGGTCCGCGGCCAGCTCGAGTCGCAGTGGGGGTAGTCCGCCTCGAGGAGGATGTGATCGACGCCGATGCGGTCGCGCAGGGCGAACGAGGACTGATCCTCCACGGCGCAGAACCAGAAGTTCCGCTGCAGCACCTCGGCCGGCGTCAGGTCGTCGGTCCAGGTGCCGTACATGTCGTGGTAGCTGAGCATGTGGTCCAGGCGGTCGAGGAGCCCCGCGACCCATCCGATGCCGCCCTCGCTCAGGCAGATCTTGAGGTCCGGGAACCGCACCGGCACGAGCGAGTACAGCCAGTCGACGGCGGCGTAGATGGCGTAGGCGAAGAACAGCACGCCCACCACGTCGGGCGGAGCGTCGTCGCTCGTGGCCGGGGAGGCCCCCGACGAGCCGATGTGCAGGTTGACGACCGTGCCCGTCTCGGCGCAGGCCCGCAGGATCGGGTCCCAGTGGCCACTGTGGATGCTGGGCAGGCCGAGGTTGTGAGGCCCCTCGCTGAACGAGACGGCGCGGAAGCCGCGCTCGGCGTTCTCGTAGATCATGCGGGCGCCGACCTCGGGGTCGAGGAGCCAGGGGATCTGGCACGGGATGATCCGGCCCGGGTGGGTACCGGCCCACTCCTCGATGTGCCAGTCGTTCCACGCCCGGACCGACGCCAGTGCCAGCTCGGGATCCGGGGTGGTCAGCTGGAGCCGCTGGCCGGCGAACCCGGGCAGGAAGGAGGGGAAGTTGAGCGAGGCGTAGACGCCGTTGAGGTCCATGTCGGCTACGCGGGCGTCGATGTCCCACGCTCCCCGGCGCATCTCGTCGAACCGGGTGGGCTCGAAGCCGTACTCCGACACGGGCCGACCGACGACGGCGTTGAAGCCCACGTTGGGCAGCTCCACACCGTCGTAGAGCCAGGTCTGACGACCGTCGTCGGTCTCCACGACGCGGGGGGCGCGGTCGACCAGGTGCGCCGGGATCCGCCCCTCGAAGGTGTGGGGCGGCTCCACGATGTGGTCGTCGACCGAGATGAGGGTGAACTGGCGCTCGGCCCGGGGCGGCTCGGGGAGGAACGTCACCGTCCGATCGGCACCGGTGGCGGCCTTGGTGAAGCTCAGGTCCTGGGCGAGGTCATCGGTGCTGCGCACGGGTCGGCCTTTCGGGGTCGGGGGGAGGGGCGGCGGCCAGTCGACGCGCCAGGTCGTCCTTGAGCTCGCCCTTGGCGACCTTGCCGCCGCTCGAGCGGGGCAGATGATCGAGGACGATGAGCGCCTCGGGGCGCAGCTCCTTGGAGGATCCCCGCCCGTCGAGGTGAGCGGCGAGGCCGGCGAGGTCGAGATCGGCCCCGGCGACCAGCTCCACGTAGGCGCAGACCCGCTCGCCGAAGACGGGATCGGGCTGGGCCAGGGCGGCGGCGAGCACGACGTCGGGGTGGGTCATCACCTCGTCCTCGACCTGGGCGGCGCTGATGTTCTTGCCCCCCCGGATGATGATGTCGGACGTGCGGCCCACGACGGTCAGGTAGCCGCCCTCGTCGAGGGTGCAGATGTCGCCCATCAGCATCCAGCCATCGGCGTTGACCAGCTCGGCGTTGGCCGCCGGGTCGTCGAGGTACCCGAGACACGTCGCTGGCCCCCGTCCGGCCGGCTGCCCGCGCCCGGAGGCGGTCACATCGTGCCCACCCTCGTAGAGCCGCACCTCCATCTCCGGCACGACGCGGCCCGCGGTCCGGAGACGACGATCGGGCGGGTCGTCGAGGGTGGTCCCCGACAGCAGCCCGGTCTCGTTCGACCCGAAGAACTGGAGCACGGTGCACCCGGTGCGCGCCTCGAAGGCGAGGGCCCGCTCGTAGGGGACGGCCTCGCCACCGGTGAAGACCACCCGCAGCGAGGTCAGGTCGTGGGTGTCGTCGGCCGCGGCCAACATCATCACCAGCTGGGTGCTGACGCAGGCCAGCATCGTGACCCCGTGCCGGTCGATCAGCTCGAGCGTGTGCGCCGCGTCGAAGCGCTCGGCCACGACGGTGGGCGCGCCGAGGAGCGCCGGGGTGACGTGGGCGGTCCAGATGCCGAACCCGAAGGGAGCGGGC
>DASYLG010000320.1:0-6366 GCA_036009685.1 Iamia sp.
GGCGAGCGTCACGACGGGCCGAGGGTCGGCGCCGTCGATCCCGGCCACCACGATCTCGTCCCGCCGCCGGGCGCCGTCATGCCGGACGAACGCGACCGAGTGCCCGTCGGGTGACCACGCCGGGGCGTCGTCCCGGCCGCCGACCGAGGTGACGGCCACCGGGTCGGCCCCGTCGAGCCCGAGCGCCAGGAGCGAGGTGGAGTCCGGGCCGGCCGACTCGTAGTCGCCCTCGGCGGCCACGACCACGACCCGGCGGCCGTCGGGCGAGAAGCTCGGCTGGCTGGCCACCGCCGGGGCGGCGACGGCGACGGACCCGTCGGGGCGCACGACGCGGACCTCGGGCACGCCCTCGGCCACGTCGACGGTGATGGCCACGGTCGACCCCTCGGCGCAGGGCGCCGGTCCCGGGATGATGCCCCCGGCGGGCGACGGCCCGGACGCCGCGCCATCGCCGTCGTCGACGGCGTCGAGCCCGATGCCGACCGCGATCCCGACGAGGGCGACCGCCACCGCCACCACCAGGGTCGCCCGCCGGCTCATGTCACCCGTCACCCCGTGAGTCTGGCCGAGACGTCAGGTCGCAGGGGGACAGGGGTCGCAGTAGCGTCACCGGCGGGCGGCGCAACCGCCCTCGTCGCGATCCAGTGGGTCGCACGGGCACCTCGGGGGTTCTTCGCATGATCAGGTCTCGTGGCCGGGCCGCCGGCCTCGTCCTCGTCCTCGCCACCGTGGCGCTCGCCGGGGTTCCAGCGGCCGCCCAGACCGCGCCACCGGGTCCGGTCGACCCGGGCGACCTGGAGGCGGCCGGCGAGGCGGTCACCCCGGGCGGCGAGCCGATCGAGGGCAGCAAGGGCACGTCGAGCACGCTCGCCGAGACGGACCCCGGCCTGCTGGCCCGGAGCGACGGCGCCATGGTCCCGGTGGTCATCAAGCTCGACTACGACGCCATCGCCGCCTACACCGGGGGTCGTGAGGGCCTGGCCGCCACCAGCCCGTCGGTCACCGGCGACGCCCTGACGGGCGCCGACACCACCACCAGCCCCTACGCCCGCCAGGTGGCGCGCGACGAGGCCGCCATCGTCGCCGACATCCGGGCTGCCGTCCCGGCCGCCGAGATCGGCCAGAGCCTGCGGGTCGTCTACGGCGGCGTGGCCGCGAGCATCCCGGCGTCCTCCGTCGAGGCCCTGCTGGAGGTCGACGGCGTGGTCGCCGTCCAGTCCGACGCCCCGAACCAGCTCCTCACCGACTCCTCGCCGTCGTTCGTCGGCGCCGACCAGGTGTGGTCGCAGGTCGGCGGGCAGGCCACCGCCGGCAGCGGGGTCATCTTCGGCAGCCTCGACAGCGGCGTGTGGCCCGAGCACCCGCAGCTGGCCGACACCGGTGTCACCGCGTCGCCCCCGGCCAAGGCCGACGGCACGCCGCGGGCCTGCCAGTTCGGCGACAACCCGCTGACGCCGGCCACCGACGTCCTCGCCTGCAACCACAAGCTGATCGGTGGCCAGGCGTTCATGACCGCCTACAACACCAACGTCGGTGACGACATCTACGCCAACACGGCCCGCGACAGCAACGGCCACGGCACCCACACCACCACCACGGCGGCCGGCAACGCCGTGGCCTCGGCCAACCCCCTCGGCATCGACCGGGGCCCGATCAGCGGCCTGGCCCCGGGTGCCTGGGTCTCGGCCTACAAGGTCTGCGGCCCCACGGGCTGCTTCCCGTCGGACTCGGCCGCCGCCGTCCAGCAGGCGATCCTCGACGGGGTCCGCGTCATCAACTTCTCGATCAGCGGCGGGAGCGACCCGGGCTCCGACCCGGTGGAGCTGGCCTTCCTCGACGCCTACGCCGCCGGCGTCCTCGTGTCCGCCTCGGCCGGCAACTCCGGCCCGGGGGCCGATACCACCGACCACAACGGGCCATGGGTCACGACCGTGGCCGCCACCAGCCCCAACCGGGACTTCGCCTCGACGCTGACCGTCTCCGGGACGACGCCCCTGTCCCTTCCCGGCCTGAGCATCACCGCCGGCGTCACCAGCGCCAAGCCGATCGTGCTGGCCTCGGCCCCGCCCTACAGCAACCCCGACTGCTCGGCCCCGGCCCCACCGGGGCTCTTCATCGGCAAGATCGTGGCCTGTCAGCGCTCGGGTGGGAGGGTCCAGAAGGGCTTCAACGTCCTGCAGGGCGGGGCCGCCGGCATGGTCCTCTACAACGACCCTCCGTTCAACGTCAGCGCCGAGAACCACTGGCTGCCCACCATCCACGTCCAGGACGGCGCCGCCCTCGTCGCCCACCTGACGGCGAACCCGGGCGCCACGGCGTCGTTCACGGCCGGCGCCGCGACCCCCGCGACCGGCGACGAGATCGCCCCCTTCTCGTCGCGCGGGCCGGGCGGCCTGACCATCAAGCCCGACGTCGGCGCCCCCGGACAGCAGATCCTCGCCGGCCACACCCCCACGCCCGAGACCCCGAACGAGGGCCCGCCCGGCAACCTCTACCGCGTCCTCGACGGCACCTCGATGGCCGCCCCCCACGTCGCCGGCTCGGCCCTGCTGCTGTTCGACGCCCACCCCGACTGGACGCCCGGCGACGTGCGCTCGGCCCTCACCGGCTCGGCGTCGCCCACCGTGACCGAGAACGGGAGCCCGGCCCCGCCGTTCGCCACCGGCTCGGGGCGCATCCAGGTCGACGCCGCCGCCGCGCCCGGCCTGCTGCTCGACGAGACCGCCGCCCGCTTCGGGACACTGGGCACCGATCCCGCCAACGCCGTCCACCTGAACATCGCCCAGGTGAACGCGCCGTCGATGCCCGGCCGGCTCCGCACGACCCGCACCGTCACCAACCCCGGCCCGTCGGCCACCTACACCGTCGCCACCACCGTCGGGGCCGACAGCAGCATCACCGTCGAGCCCTCGTCCTTCACGCTCGGCACCGGCGCGTCGCAGGTGCTCGAGATCGTCATCGACTCCGACGCCGCCATCGGCACCCAGCAGTTCGGCGGCATCACCATCTCGGCCGCCGGCCGCAGCGACACCCGCCTGCCCGTGGGCTTCGTGCCCCAGCCCAGCGAGATCGCCCTCACCGCGCTCGGCTGCACCCCCGACCCGATCGCCGTGCCCGACACGTCCACCTGCTCCTACGAGCTGGCCAACCCGGGCGGCACCGACGCCCTGGTCGACCTCCGGGCCGAGGGCGACGCCGAGGGCACGGTGACCGCGGCGAACCTGGGCGCCACCACCACCGGTGGCGTGGCCACCGTCGCCGACGTCCCGCTCGACGGCTTCACCCCCGGGGTCCCGGCCACCGCACCGGGAACCTCGCCCGCGGGCTACCTCCCGCTCGACGCCTTCGGCACCGTCCCGACCCCGATCGGCGACGAGCAGATCGTCCCGTTCAACGTCCCCGCCTTCACCTACGGCGACCGGAGCTACACCAAGATCGGCGTCGACTCCAACGGCTACCTCGTCGTCGGCGACAGCGGCGTCGCCGACAACAAGTGCTGCGACCTGGAACCCCTCGGCGACCCCCACCGGCCCAACAACGTCCTGGCGCCGTTCTGGACCGACCTCGACGGCGGCGGCCGACCCGGGGTCTACGTCAACGTGCTCACCGACGGGGTGAGCGACTGGATCGTCGTCGAGTGGCGGGTGAACGCCTTCGGCACCAACACCCTCAAGGTGTTCCAGACCTGGATCGGCACCAACGGGACGGAGGACGTCACCTTCACCTACGACCCGGCCAACCTGCCCACCGCGCCCGCCGGCCAGGACCTCCTCGTCGGGGCCGAGAACGTCGAGGGGGCGGGGACCTCGACCCTCGCCTTCAACGCGGTACCGACCGAGGACCTGCGGGTCACCACCGGGGCGACCACGCCATCCGCCACGGTCCAGTGGGACGTCACCGTCCAGGGCACCGCCGAGGGCACGGCCGACGTCGAGGCCGAGGCCACGTCGAACGCCCATCCCGGCACGGTCGTCGCCGTCGACCAGCTCGAGGTCGACCCCGAGCCGCTGCCGGTCGTCACCGACGACCCGGACGACCTCACCGTCGACGCCCTCGACACGGCCACCTTCACCGCCGCCGCCAGCGGGGGCACGTTCGCCCGCTGGGAGCGCCAGCTGAACGGGGTCGGGTCCTTCGCCACTGTCGCGGGAGCCACCACCGCGACCCTGTCCTTCACCGCCCACGGCGCCGAATCGGGATCGAAGTACCGCGCCGTCTTCGCCAACACGACCGGCGGTGAGACCACCACCGACCCGGCCACGCTGACGGTCGACCCCCTCGACACGACCACGGTCATCGTGGACGTCGACCCCGACACGATCGTCGTCGGTGACGACGTCGTGGTCGACGTCGACGTCGCCCCGGCCCCGCAGGGCGGCACCGTCCAGCTGGCCGTCGACGGCACCGACACGGGCGCGCCGATCACGGTCAGCTCCACCACCGGCGAGGGCACCGCCACCCTCACCGGCATCGGGGCAGGCGACCACACCATCGTGGCCACCTTCTCCGGCGACGACGACCGCAACGGCTCGGCGTCCGATGCCGAGCCGATCACCGTGGCCAAGCGATCCACCACCACGACCGTGGGTCACGAACCGACCACCCCGGTGCGGGGCCAGGCCGTCATCTTCACCGCCACCGTCGCCCCCGCCTCGGCCACCGGCACGGTGCAGTTCGCCGTCGACGGCACCCCCACGGGATCTCCCGTCACCATGAGCTCCGGTGAGGCCACGTTCTCCACCTCGAGCCTCAGCGCCGCCGAGCACACCATCACCGCCACCTACTCGGGCGACGGCGAGCACCTCACCTCCACGGGCGACGTCGACGTCACCGTCCTCCGCAACGCCTCGACGACCACGATCGTGGAGATCACCTCGGGGGTCATCGGCGAGGACACGCCGGTCGAGGCCACCATCACCGTCGTGCCGGCGCCCGCCGGCGGCACGGTCGGGCTCACCGTCGACGGCACGCCCTACGGCGCGCCGCTGACCCTCGACGACTCCGGCTCGGTCGAGACGACGCTGACCGACCTCGCGCCCGGCAGCCGCACGATCGTCGCCCGCTTCACCGGCGACGACGACCTCGACCCGTCCGAGGACGAGGTCACGATCACCGTGTACGAGGCCGAGGAGGCCTTCGTGCGCCGGGCCTACCAGGTGATGCTGGGCCGCAACGGCGACGCCACGGGCATCGCCTACTGGGTCGGGCGGATCGAGGGCGGCCTCGACCGCACGACGCTGATCGGCCGGTTCGCGTCCTCGGCCGAGGGCCGCAACCGGCTGGTGGGCCGGGTCTACCTCACCGCCCTCGACCGGGCGTCGAGCGCCGCCGACCGGGCCTACTGGTCGGGCCGGGTGGCCAACGGCATGACGGCCGAGGACCTGCTGGCCACATTGCTGTCCTCCCCCGAGGCCGTGCAGAACGCGGGCGGCACGGCGGAGGACTTCGCCGAGAAGCTCTACGACGCCCACCTCGTCCGCCCGCCCTCGCCGGCCGAGGTCGAGTACTGGGCCGACCGGGCCGCAGCCACCCAGAACCAGGACCAGCTGCGGTTGCTGGCCAAGCAGTTCGGCCGCACCCCCGAGGCCGGCCAGGTCGCCCTGATCCAGGCGGCGACGCTCGTCTGCGGGACCACCACGTTCCCGCCCGGCGTCGCCGACACCCTCCGGGCCCGTTGGATCGCCGCCGGCCGCCATCCCCTCCGCCTGGCCGGTGACACCCTCGCCCTCCTCTGCCCCAGCAGCAGCGCCCCGCCGGACTGACCGTCGGCTGACAGGCCTCGCCCGAGACGTCGTGCACCCGCCCTGGTGACCTCCGGGCTCGGCCTCTCATCCGACGGTCTCCCGGACTCGTTCGAGGTCGGTGGCCGCGGCCTGCAGGGCCGCTCGGGCCCGCTCCCGGTGCGCGTCGGTCATGGGGTGGTCGCTGAAGCGGGCCTCGCCGAACAGGGCGGTGAGGACCCGCAGCGGCTCGGGCCGGACGTCGAGGGCGGCGAGGACCCGCTCCAGGTGCTCCAGCGGCGTCTCGGCCGGGTGCCGGCCCTGGGCGCAGGCGGCGAGCCCCTCCAGGAGCTCGGCGTAGGCGATGATGATCGCCTCGGAGGGGGCGCCCGGCAGGTCGAGCCGGCGGGCGCCGGCGACGACCGACGCGGCCATGACCATCCGATCGTGGGCGAAGCCGACGGTGGACTCGAGCTCGCCGTCGGCCCGGTGCGGGGCCGGACGCAGGAGGGAGCGCAGGCCGACGACCACGAGGTAGACGGCGAGACCGGCGAGGATGGCCACGGCCACCACCTGGGTGATCAACGCCAGGGTCTCGCCGACCGAGCGGCCCTCCTCCTGCGGCGCCGCCGCCGGCACGGGGTCC
>DASYLG010000321.1:0-1894 GCA_036009685.1 Iamia sp.
GGGACGGATCGTCGTCATGCAGTCGGCAGCCACCGTCACGGCGGCTGCAGCCGATCATCCGGACTGCTCGGCCCGCCGTCATCGATGTCGAGCGATGCGTGCCCCACGTCATGGACCGCTCGGTGGTCGAGGGGACCCGAACATGTGATCGCTTGAGGCTGGCATCTTGAGCCGTGCGACCTTCATCATGAACGTCGTGGAAGAGGGCTCTGACCAGGAGGTTCCGGTGCGCCGCCGGGGCGAGACGATCGACGAGGTGCTCACCCGCGCCTACCCGTCGGTCGTGGCCGCCCTCGGGGACGAGGACGTGGCCCACGATGCCCTGGAGCGGGTTCTCCGGCGCCTGCTCGCCGGGGCGACCATCAGAGACGTCGTGGTCTATGCCGTGGTGATCGGGCGCCGGCTGCGGGCTCGGGCCCGGGCCACCGCTCGCCAGGTAGCGAGCGACGACCTCGAGATCGCCACCCGTGCCTTCGTGACGGCGGACGACGGCGACCCCACCGGTGATCTCCCACAGGGCTGGATGATCCAGCACCTCGAGCATCGCTTGGCCACCGGTGCGTCGCCGGTCGCCGTCGCCGTCGACGTGTTGACGTCGCTCCTGGACGACGAGATCGAGGCCGACCCCGCCGGCGTCATCCGGGGCCTGGGCTGGCTGCTCCACGAAGCGCTGGTCATCCGGGACGGCGTCGGGCGCCCACCGGGCGGGCGGGACGGGGCGCGAGCCCGCGACCGGGCCCGTCACCAGCGGGACACGGCGTGGCCCTCGGCCCTCGCGACCCTCCTCGCCCGGCTCTCGCCCGGTCTCCGGGGCGGTGTCGTCGGGCGCGAGGTCACCTTCCGCCTGGCCGAGGCGCTCTCCGAGGCCGACCGCCGGCGCCGGAGGGACCGCGAACGCCGATCGCCGCACATCGTGCGACGGCACGACGCGGTGAGCGAGGCCGCCGCCGAGACCGCCACCTCCGCCATCACATGGGGGGAGCCGGGCCGGCCACCACACCGGGGCGGGCCGTCGGACGAGCCCACCGGCTGAAGGAGCGGTGGGTCAGGCGCGGCTGCGGGAGGGACGGTCGGCGGCCGAGCTCCGCCAGCTCGCGTGCTCCGGAGGAGCCGGCGGACCGGGGGGAGCGGACTCGAAGGCGAACGCCGGCCCGGGGTCGGAGGGGAGGGCGGAGGTGGGGCTGGCCCTGGACCGGAGGGCGTGCACGGCCTTGAGACGCTGGTGCGACTCGTCGGCACAGCCGCCCGCCCACCTGTCGCCGGCGACGTCGAGCGCCGACCATGCCGCGACGGTGGCGGTCCACCACTCCTCGGCCGCCCGCCACCAGGCATCGGTGTCAGGACCGGTGGCGTGGAGGGCCCGCCGCGACGACTCGACGGCCAAGATGGCCCACGACTCGGCCACCGAGGTGGCCACCTCGACGCCGTCGTCGCGCTCGGCCATCCGGGTGATCCAGGGCCCCGCCTCGTGGGGGACGGCGGCGGAGACGGCGGCGGCGCTGGACGGCTCGAGCGGGGGTGACGGTCGTCCGCCGGCCTCCCACGACGCAGCCACCGACGCCAGGCGGTCGCGGGTGATGGGTCCGCCCCACCGGTCGGGGTCGGCAGGGAAGGTGGCGGCTCCGTCGTCGATCATGGCCAGGATCCGGCGCGCCGCCGGGCCCTTGACCTCAGCCAGGGTGTCCCGCGCGGTGGCGATGTCGATGGCCCAGGCCGCCCCCGGGAAGCTGGCCCGCAGCCGGCCGATCAGTGCGATGTGGCCGAGGGTGCGCCACACCGCCCGGGTGGTCGAGTCGTCCGGGGCGTCGACGACCTGGTCGTCGACGAGGTCGGCGATCCTGCCGTCGATCCCGAGCAGGGCCACCAGGACCTCCGTGGCCTCGGCCCCGACGTG
>DASYLG010000322.1:0-2827 GCA_036009685.1 Iamia sp.
GACCTGTCCAAGTCGACCGCCGCTGACCTACGCCAGATCCAGCGCAGCCTCAACGACCGACCACGCAAGACCCTCGGCTACATGACACCATCAGAGGCCTACTCACAGGTCGTTGCGCCAACCGGTTGAACCCGCCGTGACTCAGAGAGCCGCGACGATGTCGACCATGTGGGCGCCGGCTTCGGTGGGGTTCTGGCCGACGCGGACGCCGGCGGCCTCGAGGGCCTCGATCTTGGCCTTGGCCGTGCCCTTGCCACCCGAGACGATGGCGCCGGCGTGGCCCATCTTCTTGCCGGGGGGCGCGGTGACGCCGGCGACGTAGGCGGAGACGGGCTTCGTCATCGACGAGGCGATGAACTCGGCGGCCTCCTCCTCGGCCGACCCGCCGATCTCGCCGATCATCATGACGGCCTTGGTCTCGGGGTCGGCCTCGAAGGCCTCGAGGCAGTCGATGAACGACGTGCCGGGGACCGGGTCGCCGCCGATGCCGACGCACGTGGTGACGCCGATGTCGGCCAGCTTGAGCTCGTAGAGGGCCTGGTAGGTCAGGGTGCCCGAGCGGCTGACGATGCCGACCGGCCCGCCCTCCTTGGCGATCTCGCCGGCGGTGATGCCGATGTTGGCCTTGCCGGGGCTGATGAGGCCGGGGCAGTTGGGGCCGAGGATCCGGGTGCCGGGGAAGTCCCGCTTCACCTTGTTGAAGAACCAGGCCTCGTCCTGGGCGGGGACGCCCTCGGTGATGACGACGACCAGCTCCATGCCGGCCTCGGCCGCCTCCATCACCGCCGAGCGCACGCCGGCGGCCGGGATGAAGACGCACGACACGGTGGCGCCGGTCTCGGCCTTGGCATCGGCGACGCTGGCGAAGATGGGGATGCCATCGACGTCGGTGCCGGCCTTCTTGGGGTTGGTGCCGGCCACGACCTGGGTGCCGTAGTCGCGGTTGCGGAGCCCGTAGAAGCGACCCTGCGAGCCGGTCAGGCCCTGGTAGACGACCTTGGTCGTCTCGTCCACGAAGATGCTCACTGGTGCGCCGTCCCTTCGGTACGCGTGCTCGGCCTGGTCGCCACTGGCGGGCACCAGTGAGCACCGACGGCTTCGCCGCCGGGAGTAGAGCCGTGCTGTCTGATTCGCTCGCTGCGCTCGCTCATGAGTTCTGCGTTCCTCTCGCTCGGGCCGTGCTCAGCGGGCCAGCTCGACGGCGAGCTCGGCGGCTTCGACCATCGTGGCGCGGGACTGGACCTTGTCGGCCGCCTGGTCCTCGATGATCTTGCGGCCCTCCTCGGCGTTGGTGCCGTCGAGGCGGATGACCATGGGGATGGTGATGTCGACCCGGCCGAGGGCCTGGACGATGCCGTTGGCCACCTCGTCGCCCTTGGTGATGCCACCGAAGATGTTGATGAAGATGCTCTTCACGTTCTCGTCGCCGGTGATGACCTCGAGCGCCCCGGCCATCACGTCGGCGTTGGCGCCGCCGCCGATGTCGAGGAAGTTGGCCGGGCTGCCGCCGACCTGGTTGATGATGTCGACGGTGCTCATGGCCAGCCCGGCGCCATTGGCGATGACGCCGACGGTGCCGTCGAGACCGACGTACTGGAGCCCCTTCTCGTGCGCCGCCTGCTCGCGGGGATCGCGCTCCTGGGTGGCCTCGTACTCGGCGTAGTCGTGGCGGAAGGACGCGTTGTCGTCGAGGGTGACCTTGGCATCGAGGGCGTGGACCTGGCCCTCGGGGGTGAGGATCAGGGGGTTGATCTCGGCCAGGTCGGCGTCGCCGTCGACGTAGGCCCGGTAGAGCTGGACGAGGATGGCGACGGCACCGTCGTTGGCGGCGGGGTTGAGCTCGGCCTCCTCGACCCAGGCCCGGGCCAGGTCCTCGGTCAGCCCGTCGACCGGGTCGATCCAGATCTTGGCGATGGCGTCGGGGTTCTCCTCGGCGACCGTCTCGATCTCGACGCCGCCCTGGGCGCTGAGCATCCCGAGGTGCTTCTTGGCCGAGCGGTCGAGGGTGAAGCTGGCGTAGTACTCCTCGGCGATGTCCGAGGCGTGCTCGATCCAGATCCGCTTGACCTCGTGGCCCTTGATGTCCATGCCGAGGATGTTCCCGGCGTGCTCGCGCACCTCGTCGGCGTCGGCCGCCAGCTTGATGCCGCCGGCCTTGCCCCGGCCACCGACCTGGACCTGCGCCTTCACCACCACCGGGTAGTCGGCGATGCGCTCGGCCACCGCCACGGCGTCGTCGACCGTGGTGGCCACGTCGCCGGGCGACACCGGGATGTCGAAGGTGGCGAAGAACTGCTTGCCTTGGTACTCGAACAGGTCCATGCGGACGATTCCTCGCAGCTGGCCGGACGGATGCGCCTCGTTGGTTACCAGGTGAGCCCGCCCGACGCGAAGTCTGGTGGTCGCCGACTCGCCGCCGGCCCGGCCGTCCTGGGATGCTGACCCGATGCCCGTCGAGCGCTCCCGCGGCCACGCCGGCCGCGCCCTGGCGGTGTCGGGGGTGGGCGTCGCCGTCGTGCTGCTCGTCCTCTACGGCGCCTCCGTCCTGACCTCGAAGCAGGACAGCTTCGAGGTCGGCCTGGGCAGCCAGACCTTCGACGGGGGCAAGGCCGAGCGGCTGGCCGACGAGATCGACGACGACGGGCCGATCTTCTACGCCGACATCGGCGACACCAGCAGCGGCGACAAGCGCGACATCATCCTCCAGCACCTGGGCGACGACCCGGACGAGGGCTGGCACGCCTTCCGGGCCCAGCCCCCGGGCGAGGACCGCGACTGCACGTGGGTCTGGCAGCCCGACGACGAGCTGTTCCGGGCCCGCTGCGAC
>DASYLG010000323.1:0-4698 GCA_036009685.1 Iamia sp.
CCAGCGGGGCCCACAGCACGGCGCCGACCAGCAGCATGCCGGTCCAGCTGAGGATGTGGTTGCGGTCGAAGTGCCAGCGGGCGGCGACGTGGTGCTCGAGGTGCTCGCGGCTCATGATCCCCTTGCCGTGCAGGTGGTGCATGGCGAAGCGGTGGAGCATGTACTCGGCCCAGGACCAGAGGGCCCAGCCGGCCGGGAAGGCCAGGAGGAGGGTGAGGACGGTCGTCATGGCGGCGGTTCCTTCAGTCGGCCGTCGGGAGCGGCAGTCGGGCGGCGCGGGCACGGGCGGCGGCCAGCACATCGGCCTCCGCGCCCCAGCCCCGCAGCAGGGTCGCGGTGATCTCCTGGCCCAGCAGGGCACCGGTGGTGGGGACGCCCGTGGCCAGGCCGTCGACGAGGAGGGCACCGTTGAGGGCGACGGTCCAGGCGAGGGTGCGGACCAGGGCCCCGTCGAGGAGCTGGTCGAGCGGGTCGGCGACCGGGTCGTGGGGGGCGAGGGCGCCCACCTCGACGGCGACGGCCAGGAGGCGTCGGGGCGTGTCGAGGACGGCCATGGCGTGGGGCACGACGGCCGCCGCGTCGGCCGTGTCCTCCACCCCCTCGGTGACGAGCAGCCGCTGCTGGAGGCGGAACTCCCGGGGGTGGTGCTCGGGGGCGCTCAGGAAGAGGCGGGAGAAGGCGACGAGGCGGGTGAGGGCGGCGGTGGGCGCGTCGAGGTCGGCCAGCTCGCCGTCCCACGCGGCCACGGCGCCGACGGTGACGTCGCCCAGCACCCGCAGGGCCTCCTGCTGGAGCGAGGACAGCAGCGCGGAGCGGGACGGGAAGTACGTGTACAGGCTGGAGGGGGCGTGGTCGGCCGCATCGGCCAGGGCCGCCATCGTCAGCCCGTCGGGGCCCAGCTCCTCGACCAGATCGGCGGCCAGGGCCAGCAGGGACTGGCGGCGGGCCTCCCGCTTGCGGGTCCGGCGATCACCGCTCGACGCATCGACGTTTTCCGAAGGCACGTCGGAAAACGTACGCCGCTCGGTCCGCCCTCGTCAAGACCGGCCGGCCGGCCGGCCCGCCGCTCAGGCCATGCCGTAGGCGTGGGTCGGACGCAGGCGGAGCACGACCCGGCGGTCGGCGACCATGGCGGCGCGGTAGTCGTCCCAGTCGGGGTGCTCGCCGCCGACGCTCCGGTAGAGCTCGACCAGCTCCTCGACGGTGGCGTCGTCGGGCGCGGCGGCCACCGGGGTCAGGTCGGCATCACCCTCGAGCACCACGTAGGACCAGAAGTCCTCGGCGGTGACGTGGAGCGAGACCCGGGGGTCGCGGACGAGGTTGGCGTACTTGGCCCGGTCGGCGGTGATCGACACCCGGACCACGCCCCCGTCGTCGACGCCGTAGTTGATGTTCGAGAGCTGGGGGCGGCTATCGGCCTTCAGGGTGACGAGCACCCCGTGGTCGCGGGTGCGGGCGTAGGCGAGGGCAGCGGTGAGGTCCATGACCCATTGTGGACCGGCGTGTTCGTCCCCGACGGACGGGTAGGGGCGCGGGCATGCCCGACGCGACCCCCCGGTACGGCCTCAAGCTGATGGGCGAGCTGCGCAGCGCCCGCGACCTCGTGGAGCAGGCGGTGATGGCCGAGGGCCACGGCCTCGAGTTCGCCTGCATCTCCGACCACATCCACCCGTGGCTGCCCGAGCACGGACACAGCCCCTTCGCCTGGAGCGTGTTGGGCGCCGTGGCCCACGCCACCGACCTCGACATCGCCACCGGGCTGACCTGCCCGATCATCCGGTACCACCCGGTGATCGTCGCCCAGGCCGCCGCCACCGTCGCCACCATGACCGACGCCAAGGTCACCCTGGCGGTGGGCGCCGGCGAGCGGCTCAACGAGCACGTCACCGGGGCGCCGTGGCCGGCGATCGACCTGCGCCACGAGATGCTGGAGGAGGCCATCGCCATCCTCCACGAGCTGTGGACCGGCGACTGGGTGACGCACCGGGGCGGCCACTTCACCGTCGAGGACGCCCGCATCTACGACCTGCCCGACGAGCGCATCGACGTCGTCGTGGGCGTCAGCGGGCCGGCGTCGCTGGACGTGGCCGACCGCGCCGGCGCCGACGGGATCATGGCCGTCGACCCCGAGCCCGGGCTGGTCGACGGGTGGGCGTCGCGCGGAGGGGACCGCACCGCGACCTGGACCGAGGTCCCCTTCGCCTGGGCGCCGACCGAGGACGAGGGTCTGCGGCTGGCCCACGAGCGCTTCCGCTTCGGCGCCCCGGGCTGGAAGGTGATGGCCGAGCTGCCCAACCCGGTCAACTTCGCGGCGGCGACCGACCTGGTGTCGCCCGAGGACCTGGCCGACGACATCGCGCACGGGCCCGATCCGGAGCCCTACGTCGAGGCCGTGAAGGAGTACCTCGACGCCGGCTTCACCCACATCAGCATCGTGCCGGTGGGCGACGATGTGGGGGCCACCCTGAAGTTCTGGGCCGACGAGGTTCGCCCCTCGCTGTCGTAGGTTCGACCGCATGGCAATCGACGGCATGGACATCGGACGCATCGGCATCTGGACCTTCCAGCTCGACCTGGTGCCGTCGGCGCGCGCCGTGGAGCACGTGGACGAGCTCGACGAGCTCGGGTACGGGGCCGTGTGGGTGCCCGAGGCCGTGGGGCGGGAGGCCTTCACCAACGCCGCCCTGCTGCTGCGGGGCGGCACCGACATCGTGGTCGCCACCGGCATCGCCTCGATCTGGGCCCGTGACGCCATGGCCGCCGGCGCCGCCCACAAGACGCTGACCGAGGCCCACCCCGACCGCTTCCTGCTGGGCCTGGGCGTGAGCCACCAGCCCATGGTCGAGGGCATCCGGGGCCACGACTACTCCAAGCCGTACTCGGCCATGAAGGCCTACCTCGACGGCATGGACGCCGGCCTGTTCTTCGCGGCCCAGCCCACCTCGCCCCCGCGCCGGGTCCTCGCCGCCCTCCGCCCCAAGATGCTGGAGCTGGCCCGCGATCAGGCCGACGGCGCCCACCCGTACTTCGTCCCCCCCGAGCACACCGCCCTGGCCCGGGCGGCGCTCGGTCCCGACAGCCTGCTGGCGGTCGAGCAGGCCGTCGTGCTCGACACCGACCCCACCCGCGCCCGCGAGAAGGCCCGGAGCCACACTCACGTCTACACCGGGCTGCCCAACTACAAGGGCAACATCCAGCGTCTGGACCCGAGCTTCACCGACGAGGACTTCGCCCACGCCGGCAGCGATCGCCTGGTCGACCACATCGTCGCCTGGGGCTCGATCGACGACGTCGTGGCGCGGGTGCAGGCCCACCTCGACGCCGGCGCCGACCACGTCTGCATCCAGGTCATCGACGGCACCACCGACGTCCCCGTCCAGGCCTGGCGCGATCTCAGCTCCGCCTTCTCCCTGACCTGACGTCTCCAACTTCGTACCGAAGTCATCCGTGGTGGTCACCTTCGGTACAAAGATCGATCAGCCGGTGTTCCTGAGGCCGTTGGCGATGCCGTTGATGGTGAGGAGGAGGGCGCGCTGGAGGGTGGCGTCGCGGGCGTCGACGGCGCTGCGCCACCGGGCCAGGAGCTCGACCTGGAGGACGTGGAGCGGGTCGAGGTAGGTGTCGCGCACGGCGAGGGTGCGGCGCAGGTCGGGGCGGGTGGCGAGCAGGTCGTCGACGCCGAGCACGGCGAGGACCTCCTCGCCGGTGCGATCGAGCTCGACCCGGATGACGTCCAGCAGGCGCTGGTGCTCGGGCGGGACGAGGGCATCGACGTAGCGCGCCGCGATGGCCAGATCGGTCTTCACCAGGACCATCTCGACGTTCGACAGCACGTCGGCGAAGAAGGGCCACGACCGGGCCATCTCGGCCAGGTCATCGCCGTGGCCGGCGGCCCGGGCCGCGGCCAGGCCCGCTCCCACGCCGTACCAGCCGGGCACGTTCTGGCGGGTCTGGGTCCACCCGAAGACCCAGGGGATGGCCCGCAGGTCGGACAGGTCGGCACCCGCCGCACCACCGCCGCTCCGCCGGGCCGGGCGGGACCCGATGTTGAGCGACCCCAGCTCGTCGACGGGCGTCGAGGCCAGGAAGTAGGCGACCAGCGAGGGGTCGTCGACGAAGGATCGATAGGCGGCGTTGGCGGCGTCGGACACGATGTCCATGACCCCGTCCCAGCGGGCCAGCTGCTCCGGGTCGATGCGGGACGCGGTGTGGAACAGGGTGGCCCGCAGGACGGCGCCGATGGTGAGACGCAGGTTGCGGTCGGCGATGGGACGGGTGGCGTACTTGTCCGAGATGACCTCGCCCTGCTCGGTGATCTTGATGCTGCCCTGGAGCACCCCGTAGGGCTCGGACAGGATCGCCTCGGCCGTGGGCCCGCCGCCCCGGCCGGCGGTGCCGCCCCGCCCGTGGAAGAGCGTGAGCCGCACGCCGTGGCGGGCGGCCACGTCGCGCAGCTCGCGCATGGCCCGGTGGATCTGCCAGCGCGAGGTGATGGTGCCGCCGACCTTGTTGGAGTCGGAGTAGCCCAGCATCACCTCCTGCTCGTCGCCCCGGAGGGCGACCATCCGGCGGTAGGGCGGGCACGACAGCATCCGGTCGAGCACCTCGCCGGCCCGCACCAGCGAGTCGATGGTCTCGAACAACGGCACGATGCCCAGCCGGGCAATGCCGCCGGGCAGGTCGACGAGCCCGGCGTCG
>DASYLG010000324.1:0-2531 GCA_036009685.1 Iamia sp.
CCGGCTCGAGACGCTGCTCAAGATCCTCGACGTCGACGGGGCCGTCGAGCGCGACGGCCGGGGCTGGGTCCGCACCGACCGGCCGTGGTCCTACGACCGGGTGCGGGTCGAGCGGGTCCGACGGGCTCGCGACGACGAGGCGGCGGCGATGCTCGCCTACGCCCGGGGCGAGCAGTGCCTGATGGCGTTCCTCCGCATCGCGCTCGACGACCCGCTCGTCGCCACCGAGGGGCCGTGCGGGCGCTGCGCGGTCTGCACGGGCGCGGACGACCCGGTGGCGCTGGACCCGGTCGTGGTGCGTCGGGCCACCGAGCTGCTGCGGGGCATCGACATCCCCATCGAGCCCCGCAAGCAGTGGGCCCGCGGCCTGGCCGAGCCCAAGGGCAACGTGAAGACCGACCGCCGGGCCGACGAGGGGCGCGCCCTGGCCCGGGTCGACGACTCGGGCTGGTGGCCGGTGGTGCACCGAGCCCTGACCACCGGCCAGCCCGACGACGAGCTCGTCCAGGGCATCGCCCCCACCCTCAAGCGCTGGCCGTGGGACGAGCGGCCCACCTGGGTCACGTGGATCCCGTCGTCCCGCCCGGGCCGCGAGGCCCTGCTCGACGAGCTGGCCCACCGCATCGGCGCGCTGGGCAAGCTGCCGGTCGCCCCCGCCGTGGTCCGCACGCGGCCCGGCCCCCCGCAGTCCGAGCAGCACAACGCCGCCCACAAGCTCACCAACGTCTGGGGCGCCTTCGAGGTCTCGGGGCTACCCGGCGCCGACGTCCTCGCCGGCCCCGTCCTGGTGATCGACGACCTCTGGGACTCGGGCTGGACCATGACCGTCGTCGCCGACCTCCTCCGCGCCGCCGGCACCGGCCCCGTCCTCCCCCTCGCCCTGGCCCGGAGGTGAACCGTGACCGAAGGGCTACGATCGTCGCACATGGCCGAGGTCCCATCCCGTGAGCTGCGCAACAACACCGCCGCGGTCCTGCGGCGCGTCCAGGCGGGCGAGGAGATCACCATCACCGTGCGGGGCAAGCCCGTGGCCGAGGTCGTCCCCCTCGGCTCCCGCCGCAAGGGAGGTCTGACCTTCGCCGAGCTGTTCCGGCGCTTCGACAACCTGCCGGGCGACCCCGACCCGACCTTCGCCGCCGACATGGAGTGGATCCGCGGCGAGTACACCGACGAGAGCCCGCTGCCGTGGGACGACTAGCGCCGGGCGGAGTCGCCGACACCAGCTTCCTGATCGCCCTCGAGGCGGGCCGCCCGGTCGACCGACAGCGGGCACCGGCCGTCGTCGCCATCTCCGTCATCACGCTGGCCGAGCTGCGATCGGGCGTCTTGAACGCCACCGATGACCTGACCCGGCGCCGCCGTCAGGCGACGCTCGACAACGCCCTGGGCAGCGACCTGCTCGACGTCGACGCCGACGTGGCCGAGGCGTGGGCCGACATGCGGGCCTATCTGGCCAGGACAGGGCGCCGGGTGCGGGTCAACGACCTCTGGATCGCGGCCACCGCAGCCGTCCACCACCTGCCCGTCGTGACCCAGGACGACGACTTCGACGTGGTCGAGGGGGTCCGGGGGCTCGAGATCGTCAAGGTCTGAGCTGAGCCCTCAACCGTCCTTCTGGGTCTTCTCCTCGGCGTGGGACTGGATGGCGGACATGACGGCGGCGCCGGCCTCGCCGATGAAGGTCGGCCGGTTCTCGGCCGCCCAGTCCCGGCTCGCCGTCAGCGACGCGGCCGAGCCCTGGAACACCGGCATGACGTACCGGGAGAACAGCTCGTAGGACCGGAGGGTCTCGACCCGGTCGGCCCACTCGTGGGCCATGATCAGGAAGGTCCCGAAGCCCTTCGACTGCTCCGCCAGCCGCGAGAGCTGGGCGATGGCGTCGTCGGGGGTGCCGATGACGGCGAAGCCCGAGGCGTTGAGGGCGTCGACCAGGCTGTCGTGGTCGGTCGTGTCGGGGGCGAGGGGCAAGGCGGCGACCCGCTGGAAGTAGTCGACCCAGTCGCCGAGACCGAAGGCCACGTCCCGGATCGCCTGCTCGCGGGTGTCGGCGATGTGCATGGGCCCGACCAGCCGCCACGCGTTCCGATCGGCGACCGTCCCGAACTCGGCGGCCCGCTCCTCGACGACGTCCCAGTGGTACCCGAGGGCGTCGAACCCGCCCTGGCTGGTCGCACCGATCGAGAGGAGGCCGGTGCCGAAGCGTCCGGCGGCACGGGGGCCGGCCGGGGAGATCTGGGCGGCGACGGCGACCTCCATGTGCGGCCGCTGGTACGGCCGCAGCTGGAGACGGGCGTCGCGCAGGGTGAACCAGTCGGTCTCGTAGGTCACCGGCTCGTCACCGCGCAACAGGAGGAGGATGGCCTCGAGCGCCTCCTCCATCATGTCCCGCTGCCGGGCGACCTCGATCCCCATCATGAAGGCGTCGGACGGCAGGGCACCGGGTCCCACGCCGAACATGACCCGGCCCCGGGTCAGGTGGTCGAGCAGCACCATGCGGTCGGCCAGGACCAGCGGCTGGTGGTAGGGCAGCG
>DASYLG010000325.1:0-6316 GCA_036009685.1 Iamia sp.
GGCCTCCTGCGGGGCGACCCCGAGCCGACGGCCGTGGCGCCCGAGCGCACCTACCCGACGACGTGGGACACCCGCATCGCCCCCATCGCCGAGTGGGTCGCCGACGAGCGGGACCTCGAGTTCGAGCACCCGGTCGAGGTCGTCCTCCAGCCCGAGGCGGAGTACCTGGACCAGGCCGACGGCGATCCCGCCACCGCCGACGAGGAGGACCAGCAGGAGATGGACGACTTCGTTGCCGTCCTGCGTGCCCTCGGCCTGGTCGAGGGCGAGGTCGACCTCGAGGCGGCCTACGGCGACCTGGCCAGCGCGGGCACGCTCGCCTACTACGACTCCGATGCCGAGAAGGTCTTCGTTCGGGGTGACGTGCTCACCCCGGCGGTGCGGGTCACCTTGGCCCACGAGCTGACCCACGTCCTCCAGGACCAGCACTTCGACCTCGACCGGCTCTCCGACCCGGACTTCGAGGAGGCCGACGGGCTCCGGGCCATGGCCGAGGGCGACGCCGGCCGGATCGAGGACGTCTACGTCGCCGAGGTCCTCACCGCCGACGAGCAGACGGCCTACGAGGCCGAGACCGAGGCGTCCGTCGACGGCAGCGAGACCGCCCTGGAGGGGGTCCCGCCGGTGCTGTCGGCCATCTTCGCCGCCCCCTACACCCTCGGCCCCGGGTTCCTGACCTATCGGGAGCAGGTCGACGGCGGCCAGCCGTGGGACGCCGTGCTGCAGGACCCGCCGTCGCAGGAGGAGCTCCTCGATCCGTCGGCCTGGGAGACCGACCGATCGGCGGTGGCCGACGTCGAGGTGGCCGCGCCCGACGGCGCCGAGGTGCTCGACGAGGACACGTTCGACCCCCTGACCTGGTACCTGCTGCTGGCCTCCCGGGGCGACCCGGCTGCTGCCCTCCGCGTCGTCGACGGGTGGGGCGGCGACGCCTACGTGGCCTACCGCCAGGACGACCGGGTCTGCGCCGCCATGGCCGTCGCCGGGGACGACACGGCGGCGCTCGACGGCCTCGAGACCGCCCTCTCGGCCTGGGCCGAGGGCGACCCGACGGGCACGACGACCGTCGAGCGGGCCGGCGCCACGGTCGAGGTCCGCGTCTGCGACCCCGGCGCCGCGGCCGCCGCCACCGGGACGGTCACCGAGGAGCTCCTGTCCGTGCCCTACCTGCGGGCCGAGCTGGAGGGCGCGGTCGTCGAGTCCGGCGCCACCGAGGACCAGGCCCGGTGCACCAGTCGGGCCCTGTTCGAGGTCCTCACCCTGGAGCAGCTGACGGCCACCACGCTCGGCCCCGCCCTGCAGCAGCAGGTCACCGAAGCCGTCATGGCCTGCCGCTGAGCGAGCGCTCCGGCGTTTGGGCGACCCCGGTCGGGAGGAGTGGGCGGGGGTGACGGACGAAGAGACGACGGCGTCACCCGAGGAGGCCCGCTGCGCCTCGGACCGCATCCTCGACGAGCTCTCCTTCGATCAGCTGTCCGCCGAGGAGCTCGCGCCGGAGGACTCGCCCCGGACCACGAGGTGCCTGGCACCTCGTGGTCTCGTCGACGGGGGCGGGAGCCGACTCCTCAGTGGTCGTAGTAGCCCTCGTCGATGGCCCGTTGGAGGCTGGAGGCGATCTCGGCCCTCGCCTGCTCGGCGCCCTCGAAGCCCCGCACGTCGGCCCACTTGCCCGGCTCGAGCGCCTTGTAGATCGTGAAGAAGTGCTCGATCTCCTTGGTCAGGTGGGTCGGCAGGTCGCCGATGTCCTGGACGTGGTCCCAGCGGGGGTCGTCGCCCACCACGCAGATGATCTTGGCGTCGGGGCCGGCGTCGTCCTCCATCCAGAACACGCCGACCGGCCGGCAGCCGATCACGCAGCCGGGGAAGGTTGGCTCGTCCAAGATGACGAGGGCGTCGAGCGGGTCGCCGTCCTCGCCCAGGGTCTGGTCGACGAAGCCGTACTCGGCCGGGTAGACGGTGGCCGAGAACAGCCGCCGGTCGAGCCGGATCCGCCCGGTCGTGTGGTCGAGCTCGTACTTGTTGCGGGTCCCCCGGGGGATCTCGACGACGACGTCGATGCGCTCCATGACCCGATCTTCGCAGGCTCCGGTTCGCGCTGGGGGTGCCACGGGGCCAGCAGTAGGGTGCGCCGATGGAGTTCCGCCGGATCACGGGTCTGCCCCCGTACGTCTTCACCATCATCGACGGGTTGAAGGTGGAGGCCCGGCGAGCCGGCCAGGACGTGATCGACCTGGGGTTCGGCAACCCCGACCTGCCGTCGCCCCCCGTGGCCGTCGAGAAGCTGGCCGACGCCGCCCGCAACCCTCGCAACCACCGCTACTCGTCGAGCCGGGGCATCCCCAAGCTGCGCGAGGCGGTGGCCGACCTCTACATCCGGCGCTTCGGCGTGGCCCTCGACCCCGAGCGCGAGATCCTGGCCACCATCGGCGCCAAGGAGGGCTTCAGCCACCTCATGTGGGTGCTGCTCGGCCCCGGTGACTCGGCCCTCGTCCCGGCGCCGTCGTACCCCATCCACATCTGGGGCCCGCTGTTCGCCGGCGCCGGTGTCCAGTACATCCCCATGGGCGGCGCCGACCGCGACCTGATCGGCGAGATCACCGAGGCCATCGACAGCTCGTGGCCCCGCCCCCGCGTCATCGTCGTCTCGTTCCCCCACAACCCCACCACCACGTGCGTGGACCTCGACTTCTTCCAGCGGCTGGTCGACCTGGCCAAGGAGAAGGAGATCGTCATCGTCCACGACAACGCCTACGCCGAGCTGGGCTTCGACGGGTACCAGCCGCCCTCGATCCTCCAGGCCGAGGGGGCCAAGGACGTCGCCGTCGAGCTGTACTCGATGACCAAGTCGTTCTCGATGGCCGGCTGGCGGGTCGCCTACCTGGTGGGCAACGCCGAGATCGTGGCCGCCCTCCAGAAGCTCAAGTCGTACCTCGACTACGGCGCCTTCCAGCCCGTGCAGATCGCCGCCACCGTCACGCTCAACGAGGACCAGGACCACCCGGCCGAGGTCCAGAAGGTGTACCAGAAGCGGCGCGACACCCTCTGCGACGGGCTGGCCCGCATCGGCTGGGAGATGACCCCGCCGCAGGGCACGATGTTCGCCTGGGCGCCGATCCCCGAGCCCTATCGCGAGATGGGCTCGGTCGAGTTCTGTTCGTTCCTCGTGCGCGAGGCCCACGTCGCCACCTCGCCCGGCGTCGGCTTCGGCCCCGGCGGCGAGGGCTTCTGCCGCTTCGCCCTGATCGAGAACGAGCAGCGCATCGGTCAGGGCATCCGCAACCTCAAGCGAGCCCTCACCAAGCTCGGCTGACCCGATGCCTGGGGGTCGGCGTCCGGCCGCCGACAGCCCGTGGGCTAACCTGCGCACATGCGTCTGCACATAGCCCTCGACGACGAGCTCGTGGCGGAGATCGACCGTCGAGCCGGTGCGCGCCGGCGCAGCGCGTTCATCGAGGCCCTGATCCGAAGGGGGATCGACGACGAGCAGCGCTGGGACGACATCGAGTCGGCGCTCGGCGGCATCGGTGACGAGGCCCACGACTGGGACGGTGACGTCGCCGGCTGGGTCCGCAGCCAGCGGCACGGAGACGACCGTCGGGCGGGGTGACCGTGACCCGTCTCCTCTTCGACTCGACCGTCCTCATCGATGCCCTCCGGGGGCGGTCCGCGGCGGCGCGCGTCGCCGGCCTGCGGCGGACGGGCGTCGAGCCGTGGGTCTGCGCCATCTCCGTCGAGGAGATCTGGCGGGGCCTGTTCCCGTCGGAGGAGGCGGTGGCCAATCGGTTGTTCCGGGGCCTCCGCCTCGCCCCGCTGGGGGTGACCGAAGGGGTTCGAGCCGGGACCTGGCGGCGCGATCTGGCCCGGACGGGCGTCACCGTCCACCAGGCCGACTGCCTCATCGCCGCGGCCGCGGTCGGCGTCGGGGCGTCCCTCGCCACGGCCAACGTCGACGACTTCCCCATGCCTGAGGTTGCGGTCGAGCACTGGCCGCACGAGTAGTGCCGATGCAGGAATCGGGGCGGGCGGTGTCGGAGCGGTGGATCGACGAGCGCGCCGCGCTCCTTCACGGCGGGACGGCCCGGACCCACACGGCGCGGTGCTGGATGCACTCGATCAGCCATCAGCAGCAGGGCCTCCTGCTGTTGAACCCGGCCTTCCTCGTCGCCGCCGTCATCGTCGAAGCCGTGCAGCCCGCCGACCCGCCCAGCTGGTACGCCGAGGTCGCCTTCTACCCGCGGGGCGCCGCCGACGGATCCCTGCCGCTCGCCATCGCCCCCTTCCCCGTCGAGGTGGGCGTCGCCGTCCAGCAGCGGGGCGAGGTGGCCGTCCGGGGGGAGCCCGCCGCCGGCCGAGGTCTGGTCGTCGTGCTTCCCGACGGCACATCGGTCGGGTGCGCCGGGCCGGCGTCGCCAGCGCCTGCGTTCCGGCGCAAGCGGGTGCGCCTCCGCGCCGAGGGCTAGGCGGGATCGTGGCGGCGGGGGAGACGCCGCGACCGTCCCGCGAGCGGGCTCTGTCGGAGCGGTGGATCGACGAGCTGGCCGACCTGCGGGAGGACCGACCCGTCGGATGCGGGCCCGCACCCGGCTCTGCCGGGTCCAAGTACGCCGGAGCTGGGATGATCCGCTGGCCGTGCCCGAGACGATCCTGACCCTCTTCAAGCTGGGGATCGTGACGTACGCCTTCGACAAGGTCTTCGGGCGCTGGACCGACCCGCCGATGGTCGAGACCCACGCGGCGATCGCCCTGTACGCCGCCGGGCGGCGGCTGTGGGCGCTCTAGCTCAGGCAGGGGTGGTGGCGGCGGGGGCGCCGAGGATGCCGCCCATGCAGAAGCGCACGGCGGCGTCGATGACCGGGGTCGGGTCGCTGTCGGGGTCGGCGTGGATCAACGAGGCGCACAGGTGCTGGGTGACGCCCACGACCGAGCGGGCCAGCAGGTCGGGGTCGGCCTCGGGGATGCGCCCCTCGTCGATGGCCCGGCGCAGGGGGGCGGCAGCGTCGGCGGCGGCGATGTCCTCGCCCTTGCGGAGGCCCTCGCTGAAGCGCTCCTCGGTGGCCGCGAAGCGGACGAGGGTGACGAGGTCGCGGTGGTCGGCCATCCACTCCATGCCGGTCCGGATGCCGCGCTCCATCTGCTCGACTGGGTCGGCGATGCCGGCGATGGCGTCGCGCTGGACCCGGCGGCGGGCCTTCTGCCCGGATCGCAGGATCTCGGCCAGCAGGGCCTCCTTCGACGGGAAGTACCAGTAGAAGACGCCCTTGCCCACGCCGACGGCCTCGACGACGTCGGCCACCGAGGTGGGGTGGTAGCCGTCTTTGGCGAAGAGCCGGGTGGCGACCTCGACGATCTGGCGCCGACGCTCCTCGCCCCGCGCCGTCAGCCGGCGGTCCTCGGTCGGGGCGTCGGAGGTCTCCACCGGAGAGAGGCTACTGCCTTGACCGTCCAGTCAAGGGAACCTCTCCCGAAGCACAACACTCCCTTCCCCCGGTCGAAACACCGAGTTCACACGCCCTCCGTAGGTTCCCCGCCATGGAGACCTACGTCGTGCGTGTGTGGCTCCCCGACCGGCCGGGTGCCCTCGGAGCGGTGGCCAGTCGCATCGGCGCCGTCCGGGGCGACGTCGTCGGGATCGACATCCTCGAGACCGGTGACGGCGTGGCCGTCGACGAGCTGGTCGTCCGGCTGCCCCAGGGTTCGCTGGTCGACCTGCTGGTCGCCGAGATCCAGGAGGTCGACGGGGTCACCGTCGAGGACGTGAAGGCGGCCGACGCCACCAGCCGCGATCCTCGGCTCGACGCCCTCGAGACGGCCGCCATGATCTGCGGGGCCGACACCATGGACGAGCTGCTGCGGGCCCTCGTGGTCCATGGCAGCCGCACGCTCGGCGCCGAGTGGTCGGCGGTCGTCGACCTGGCCAGCGGCCAGGTCCGGGCCACGTCCGGGTCGGCCCCGACCGAGGCCTGGCTCTCGGCCTTCGTCACCGGGGCCCGGGCCGGCGGCGATGACCACCAGGCCGTCGGCGGTGCCGACGTCGCCTGGGCCCCGCTCCCCGGCGTCGACCTGGCCCTCGTGGCCGGTCGGTCGGGCACGCCCTTCCGGGCCAAGGAGCGCCGGCAGGTCGCGGCCTTGGCGCGCGTGGCCGGCACCCGGGCCCGCGAGGTCGGCCGCGCTCGTTCGATGCGGGCCCACCCGAGCGTGAGCAGCACGCCCTGACCACCGATCCGTCCCCGACTGGAAGTCACCCACGATGAAGAGCCTCCCGCCCACCAACCCCCTCGTGAAGCGCGGCCTGGCCCGGCCGACCGCCCCCAAGCCG
>DASYLG010000326.1:0-8553 GCA_036009685.1 Iamia sp.
GGGCAGGAGCCGGTCGGCCAGCTCCATGGCGGCGGCGGGCACCCGGTAGCCGACGGTCAGGTCCTCGCGCCGGGCCGTGGCCGGCGAGCCGAGGTGCCGCAGGGCCTCGTCCCACGAGGAGGTGGCGCCGGGCTCGGTGGCCTGGGCCAGGTCGCCGAGGATGGTCATCGACGCCGAGGGGCACCGCCGGGCCAGCGCCCGCAGGGCCATGGCCGAGAGGTCCTGGGCCTCGTCGGCGACGAGGTGGCCGTAGGTGCGGGGCACGCCGTCGATGCGGTGCACGGCCTCGTCGACCAGCACCGCCTCGGACACGGTCCAGCGCTCGTCGTCGAGGCTGGCCGCCGCCGGGCGCAGCACCAGGGCCTGCTCGGCCGGTTCGAGGATCCCCGTGGCGGCGCGGCGCAGCGCCGTCCGGCTGGTGAGGAGACGGCGCACCAGCGTCGGGGCGCTGGCCGACGGCCACAGCTTGGTCAGCGCCTTGCGCAGGTCGGCCGAGGTGCGCACCGCGGCCTCGAGCTCGGACGGCGGGCCGTCGACGTCGGCGTGGCGGGCCAGGTAGGCCTCGAGCGCCAGGGCGACGAGCCGGGTCCGCACCGCCCCCCGGCCCACCGTCCACGGCACGCCCCGGTCGGCCACCTCGTCGAGCACGGCGGTGACGTCGGCGGCGGCGATGGTGATCCGGCCCCACGGCGTGCCCAGAACAAGGTCGGCGCCGGAGGCCTTGCGCTGGCCGGTGACGGCGGCCCCGAGCACCTCGGCCATCCGGGCGTCGCCCAGCAGGGCGGCGCGGGCCGGCGGGTCGACGGCCCGCACGTGCTGGTCGACCGCCCCGGCGACCAGCCGCTCGATCGTGCTCTGCCGGGCCGCGGCCTCGCCCAGCGACGGCAGCACCTGGCTGATGTAGCGGAGGAAGACCGGGTTGGGCCCGACGACGAGGACGCCGTCGCGGTCGAGCCGGTCCCGGTGCTCGTAGAGGAGAAAGGCGGCCCGGTGGAGGCCGACGGCCGTCTTGCCCGTGCCCGGCCCGCCCTGGACGACGAGGCAGGTGTCGAGGTCGGCTCGGATGACCTCGTCCTGCTCGGCGGCGATGGTGGCGACGATGTCGCGCATGGCCCCGGTGCGCGACCGCTCCAGCTCGGCCAGGAGCGGGTCGGGAATGCCGGCGGCCCGGATCTCGCCGGCCAGGTCGGGGTCGTCGAAGACCTCGTCGAACAGGTCGACGACGTCCTTGTCCTCGACGAGGAAGCGGCGGCGCCGGGACAGCTCCAGCGGGTCGACGGGCGTCGCCCGGTAGAAGGGGATCGACACCGGTGCCCGCCAGTCGACCACCACGGCGTCGCCGCCCGGGTCCTCGACGTGGCGGCGGCCGACGTGCCAGCGGCCGCCGGCTTCGTCGTCGATGCGGCCGAAGACGAGACCGGGGACGTCGGGGTCGAGCTGGCGGAGGCGCTGGTCCAGGTGGGCGGCGGCGATGGTGCTGTCGACCTCGCCGTCGTCGCCGGCCCGGCGGGCGGCGTCGGCGACGCGCCGGGTGGTTGCGGCCATGGTGGCCAGATGGTCGTAGGCGGCGGCGACGTGAGCCCGCTCGGTGGCCAGGTCTGGATGGGGTGGCATCGGCTCGGGTGGTATGGGGTCGTCGGGGGGCAGGGGTTCGGCCATGGGAGGTCTCCGGGGACGCGCGGTGGCGCCCCCCGTCCGGTGGGACGGGGGGTGTGAGGGGGTGCGACGGTACCCCCTCGACAGCAGCCCTGCCGGGGGAGTTTCCGGTATCGACCTAGGTCGGTCGGCCCGTTTCTCGGGTATCCCTGTATCTCACCCTCCGTGAGCCGATAGCCGAGTCGTGACCACTCCCGGCGGGCCTCCGGACGATCCCGCAGCCGCCCCCCAGCCGCCCGTGCCCGCCGCGACGACCCCCACGCCCGGGCCGAAGGTCGACGGTCGGGCCCCCATGCCCGGTGCCGTCCGGCCCGCACCGCGCCCGCCGGCGGACGCCCTCGCCCGCCCGGCGCCGAAGGCCCCGACGACCGAGCCCGATGCGCCGGACGTCCCCCCGGTCGACATCGCGGTCGCCGCCGACGAGGTCCCGGCGGAGGGCGAGGGCGCGACGCCCGACGAGGGTCGATCGGTCCCGCTGACCCGCCGGGCGGCGCCCACGGGGTCGCCCCGCTCGTCGATCGCGGCCTCGGCCGGCATGCCCGAGCGGGCCCGCGTCCCGGCCGGCCGGGCCCGGGTGCCGGCCGCCCGGGCCCGCGTCCCCGCGTCCCGGGCGCGCGTGCCCTCGGACGAGCGGGCCCCTTCCCACGAGCCCGCCCGCGCCCCGTCCGCCGACCCGATCCCGACCGCGGGCCGGACGGCGACCGCGGTGGCCACCGTCGTGGAAGCGCCGCCCGAGCCGGTCGAGAGCATGGCCGACCGGGCCATCGGGCGGAGCCTGGCCCAGCCGCCCCTCCCGCCCCATCCCGGCATGGGCCAGACCCGGCGCCGGCTGACCGTGCCCCCGCCGAGCCCCCCGTTCGCCGAGGCCGACATCCCCTTCCACTGGCGGGTCCAGCTGCCCAGCGCCATCGGCCGCACGGTCACCATCCAGGTCGGCGATGGCAAGCTCGACCTGGGCGGCACCGTCGTCGCCATCGACGAGGTGCGTGAGGTCCGCTTCAAGCTCCAGGTGGAGGCGGCCCTGTTCCGCCGGGCCGCCTCGGCCCGCATGATGGTCGGCCTCGAGCTCAAGGACGGCTCCGACGTGCGGGTGACCGCCCGGAACGCCGCCTCGCAGCGCCGGGCCGCCGCCATCATCGAGACCCTGACCTACCTCTGGACGCTGCTGAGCGACACTGCCGGCGCCGACGAGCGCCAGATCCTCGTCGAGAAGATCGACCGCGGCGCCGAGGTCCAGGTCGGTCGGCTGCGGCTGACCGGCATCGGCATCGCCTGGAAGCAGAACCCGATCGCACGCTGGGGCACGATCGGCGACCCCCGCCGGGTGGGCCTCGACGTGGTGATCCCCACCAGCGAGGGCGAGCCGATCATCGTGCCCCTCACCGCCGACGACGCCTACCAGCTCCCCATCCTGGTTCCTCTCCTGCGTCAGCGCTTCGCCTGAGGCTCGGCCGGGGGGAGGCTCAGAACTCCACCGGGACGAGCATCGTCACGTCGGTGCTGGCCGACTCGGACGTGCAGAAGCTGGTGAAGGCGTGCACGCCGACCTGGACCTCACCCGGCCGGTCGTCCACCCCGTAGTCGACGTACTCGTGGCTGAAGGTGAACGTCTCGTCCACGGGCCCGGCCTCACGGTCGGGCGCGGTGTCGGTGGTCGGGTCGTCGTCGATGAGCTCGTCGCACTCTGCGGGGTAGTAGTCGGCCCACGCCCCGAACGGGGTCTCGGGGTGGTCGATCTGGCCCCAGCTGATGCTCCCCGAGGCCATGCTCCCGAAGTCGTCCTCGATGCGGATCGTGAAGTCGACCCAACCGGGGCGGGCCCGGTCCTGGGTGGCCGTGACGGTGAGGGTGATGCCGTCGCCGGCCGAGGTCTGGCTGACGGGCGCGATCCCGGGCTCGGTGGTCGTCGGCGTCTCGATCGTGGTGGTCGGCTCGGTGGGGGTCGGGTCGGTGGAGGGGGGCGCCGTCGTGGTCGATGCCGTCGTGCTGGTGGTCCCGTCGGTGGTCGACGAGCCCTCCTCGGTGGTGGTGGTCGCCTCGGTGGTCGTCGACCCGCCGTCGTCGGCCTTCACCGACTCGTCGGGCTCGTCCGAGCTGGCGGCGAGGGCGCCGGCCCCGAGCAGGAGCACGACGGCGGCGGCGGCGACACCGCCCACGGCCCGCCGGCGCCGCTGCCGGCGAACGCCGACCTGCTGGCGGATGTGGCTCAGGAGCTCGTCGTCAGAGCGCAAAGCTGTCCTCCTCGATCGGGCGGCCCAGGTCGGCGCGCAGCGCGGCCAGACCTCGGGCCGTGTGGGTCTTGACGGTGTTGACCGAGACGCCCATGGCGGCGGCGGCCTCGGCCTCGCTCAGCCCGGCGACGTGACGCAGCACGACCACCTCGCGCTGGCGGCGGGGGAGGGCGGCCAGGGCGGACGAGAGGTCGAGCCGCAGCGCCGGGTCGACCCCCTCCCACGGTGGATCGCCGGTGAGCACGACGCCCGCCTCCCGTCGCCGCTTGCGCAGGAGGTCGAGGGCGACGTTGGTGGCGACCCGCATGATCCAGGCGTCGCGGTGGGGCAGGTCACGGATCTTGGGCCAACGGGTGAGGGCCCGGATGAAGGCCTCGGCGGTGGCGTCCTCGGCCGAGGCCTCGTCGCCCAGCATGCGCCAGGTCAGGCGGCGGACGGCCGGGACCAGGTCGCGGAAGACCTGGTCGAAGCCGTCGTCGGTCGTCGTCATGGCAGGAGCCACCACCGGGGTCGCGGGGAGCGGGATCGCCGTCATCGACCCCCCAACGTCCGCCGACCCTCCCACAGGTGACAAGGCCGTGGCAGACCATCGCTACGACGTCCTCCGACCCCACCCACCACCCTGAGCGGGTCGGCTGCGCCGACGCCGTACCGTCTCGGGTGTGCCCGTCCACATCGAGACCCACGGCGACGCCGTCCGCATCGTCACCATCGACCGGCCCGAGCGGCGCAACGCCCTCGATGCCGACCACGTGACCGCCCTCACCGATGCCGTGGTCGGGGCGCCGGCCGGTACCCGCGCCCTGGTCCTGCGGGGGGTCGACGGCCACTTCTGCGCCGGGGCCGACCTCAAGGGCATCGAGGGCCCCGAGTTCGCCGTCCTCCTGCGGGGCCTGCTCCACGGTCTGCGCGACGCCCCCTACGCCTGCCTCGCCGGCGTCGAGGGGGCGGCCCTGGGGGCAGGCACCCAGCTGGCCGTGGCCTGCGACCTCCGCACCACCACCCCCGACGCCACCTTCGGCATCCCGGCGGCCAAGCTCGGCCTGATGGTCGACCTCTGGACCGTCCAGCGGCTGGCCGCCCTGGCCGGCCACGGGGTGGCCCGGGCCATGCTGCTGGCCGCCGACACCCTGGCCGGCGTCGACGCCTACCGGCTCGGCCTGGCCCAGCGGCTGGGCCCGGCCGATGACGCCGTGGCCTGGGCCGACGAGATCGCGGTCAAGGCCCCGCTCACCATCGCCGGCCACAAGCTGATGCTCAACGCCCTCGACGCCGAGCTGCCGGTCGACCCCGTCGTCGCCGCCGCCTTCGACCGGGCCTGGGCCAGCGCCGACCTCGTCGAGGGCAAGACCGCCTTCGCCGAGCGCCGCACCCCCCTCTTCCGCGGCGAGTAGCCGCGGAACGGCCTAGGGCGTGTCCTGCCATTCGTCGATGAGCCCGAAACTGCGACCGTGAGCGGGCTCTTCGCCCGCTGAAGGTCGCAGTTTGCAGGTCGTTCCCGGAGGCGCCTTGCGGACTGGGTCAACCGTCCGGCATTCACAGGACACGCCCTAGACGTTGAGGCCGACGGAGCGGGCGAAGCCCTCGTAGCTGAAGCTCTCGAAGAAGAGGTAGAGCACCAGCAGGGAGGCCGGCAGGCCGATCACGTAGGCGAGGGGCCACGGCACCTTCGTGCGCCGCAGCACCAGGGCCATGACCCGGGTGAGGCCCCAGAGGAGCATGCACAGCAGCCCCCACCAGGCGCCGGGGAAGGTGAGGGCGGGCTCGGTGGCGAAGGCGTCGATGGTCGACCCGCCGCCGGCGTCCTCGCCCAGCAGCTCCTGGGTCTGCTCGGCCGCCTCGGCCTGGCCCGCGATCTGGGCCACCGGGTTCCCGACCAGCTCGGCCACCACGATGATGCGCTGCTCGGCCGAGTACTTGGGGTGGCACGCGGTGAGGGTGAGGAGGTTCTCGCCCTCGGGGTGCTCGGGCGTGGGGTTCTGGGGCTGGATGACCGAGACCTCGTCGGGCTCGACGATCTTCACCTCGCGCACGGCGTAGGTGAACTCGCCCTGGAGGGTCGTGAAGAAGATCTCGTCGCCGGGCACGAGGTCGTCGACGTTGTGGAGGGGGGCGGCGTAGGTCGTGCGGTGGCCGGCGACCGAGGCGTTGCCGGCCTGGCCCGGGAGCGGGGTGCCGGGGTAGTGGGCCCCGCCCCGCTTGAGCTGGGCGGTGGTCGTCCCCTCGACCGTGTAGGTGGGGGCGGTCTTCCCGATGGCGGGGATGGTGAAGGAGCCGATGACGTCGCCGACGCCGGGCGGCGCGACGGTGGGATCGACCTCCGCCGGCGTGGCCTCCGGCGGCTGGCCCTCGGTCGTGGTCGGTGCCTCGGTGGTGGTGGGGGCCTCGGTGGTGGCCGGGGTCTGGTCGACCAGGGCGGCGAACTCGTCGGCCAGGCGGTCCTGCGATCGGTTGGTCTGCAGACCGGTGCCCCACAGCTGGTAGGCGACCAGCAGGAGGATGACGACCCCGGAGGTCATCATCAGCCGGCCCACGGCCCCGACCACCCGGGCGACACGGTGCCGGGACGGGGGCGGCGCGCCCGATCCGGTGTCGGCGGCCGGCGGCTCGCCCGGCGGCTCCGCCCCCACCGCGGGCTCAGACGTCAGCACGCCCGAGAGGGTAGTGCTGCCCTGGTGCCCACTAACGTCCGCCCGGCCATGGAGCCTGCTGTCGACCTGCGTGGGGCCGTCGCGCTCGTCGGCCGGTTCCCCGCCCTCGCCGGCGCCGATCTCACCGTCGACCGGGGTGAGGTCGTCCTGCTCCAGGGGCCCAACGGGGCGGGCAAGACCACCCTCCTGCGCTGCTGCGCCGGTCTGGTGCCCGTCGTCGACGGCGAGGCCCGGGTGCTCGGCCACGACCTGCGCCACGACCGTCGCCGGGTCCGTCGCCGGATCGGCCTGCTGGCCCACGCCACCGGGCTCTACGACGACCTCACGGTCGAGGCCAACGTGCGCTTCTGGGCCCAGGCTGCCGGCGCCGACTCCGGCGACGTCGACGCCGCCCTCGACCGTCTGGGCCTGGCCGGGCGGCTCCGGGACGTGCCCGTGGGCCAGCTCTCGGCCGGCCAGCGCCGCCGCACCTCGCTGGCCGTCCTCGTCTCCCGGCGGCCGGAGCTGTGGCTGCTCGACGAGCCCCACGCCGGACTCGACCAGGCCGGGCGGGACCTGGTCGACGGGCTGATCGCCGATGCCGTCGTCGCCGGGGCGACCGTGCTGCTGTCGTCGCACGAGCTGGAGCGGGCCCAGCGGGTGGCCCACCGTCAGGTCGAGGTCGTGGGCGGCCACGTGCGGGAGGTGCCCGGTGCCTGACCTCTCGTCGATCGGGCGCGACGCCTGGCTCGTCGCCGGCAAGGACCTGCGCATCGAGGCCCGGACCCGGGTGGTGGTGAACCAGGTCGCCCCCTTCGCCGTGCTGGTCCTGCTGCTGTTCGCCTTCGCCTTCGACTCGTCCACCCGCGTGCTGCGGGAGGGGACGCCGGGCCTGTTCTGGATCGCCGTGCTGCTCTCGGGGCTGCTCGCCGTGCAGCGGGCCTTCTCGCTGGAGGCGCCCGACGGGCTGCGCGACGCCCTCCGGCTGTCGGGCCTCAACCCGGCGGGCATCTTCCTGGGCAAGGTCGCCTCGGTGACGCTCCAGCTGCTGGTGCTCGACCTGCTCCTGCTGCTGGGCGTGGTCGCCCTCTACGACGCCACCCTCGGCGCGCCCGCCCTGCTGGTGCCGTCGGTGGTGGTGGCGACGCTCGGCCTGGCCGCCGTCGGCTGCCTCTACGGCGTCTTGTCGGTCGGCCAGCGGGTGGCCTCGACGCTGCTCCCACTGCTGATGCTGCCCGCCCTCGCCCCGCTGTTGCTGTGCGCCACCCAGGCGGTCGACGCCGCCCTCTCCGGCACCTCCGGCGAGGGGTGGCGCTGGCTCGTCCTGCTGGTCGCCTTCACCACCTCGTACCTCGGCCTGGGTGCCGCCACCTTCGGCATCCTGTTGGACGATTCCTGACCGGCGCCCGGGAAACCCTGCCCCGACTTGCCAGGGAGGGGGGATCTGGACTGCGCTGGGGGCGCTCCATGAACCCCTCGACCGCCTCCAAGGGCACGCGGGTGCTGGGCGCGGTGGCCCTCGTCGGCCTGGCGCTCCTGCTCCTGTTCGGCCTCGTCCTGTCGCCCGCCGACGGCGTCTCGGTGGCCCAGGCCACCGACGGCCAGCGGGTCGGCCAGGGCGACTACGTGCGGATCATGTACGTCCACGTGCCCACGGCGATCATCGCCTTCCTGGCCTTCTTCGTCACGGTGGCCGGCAGCGTCGTCTACCTGATCAAGCGGTCCGAGTGGTGGGACGTCCTGGCCCACGCCTCGGCCGAGCTGGGCGCCGTCCTCCTGTTCGCCACCCTGGTCACCGGGGCCCTGTGGGGCGAGCCGACCTGGGGCACCTACTGGGAGTGGCAGGACGCCCGGCTCACCACCACGGCCATCCTCTTCTTCCTGGTCCTCGGCTACCTGGCCGTCCGGCGGCTGCCGCTCGAGCGTGAGCGCCGGTCCCGCATCGCCGCCGCCGTCGGCCTCCTGCTCGGCCCGACCACGATCGTCTGCCACTACGCCACCACCTGGTGGCGGACCCTCCACCAGGGACCCACCAT
>DASYLG010000327.1:0-2444 GCA_036009685.1 Iamia sp.
CACCACGACGGGCCGGCCGAGGCGCTGGATCTGGACCCGCAGCTCCTCGAGCGACTCCGGGGTGATGGTCCACGTGACGTCCTGGCGGATCTGCTCACCGGTCACCGGGTCGGCTCGAACGTTGCCGGCGACGTTGCCGAAGAGCTCGACGTCGAGGGGGCTGGGCCCGGACGGGCCTCGGGTCTGGATCTCGATGGCGTGCTGCTCGGCCAGGCGGCTGAGGTCCGGCGGGGTAGCGGTCAACCGCAGGCTCGGGTCCCAGCGGACGCGGAGATCCCTGAACTGCTCGAACGGCACCACCGTGCGGGGGGTGAGATCGAGGTCGCCGCCGTCGAGGATGGCGGAGACGACCCATGGGTCGCCGGGCACGTCGGCGGCCCCTCCTCCGCCGGTGCGGACGAGCCGGGCCAGGATGTCGAGGGCCTCCTGGACGGTGTGGCGGCTCCGGGCCGGGTCGAGCTCGTTCCGGAGCCGGCTGCCGGGGGTCCAGAGGATCTCCTCGGCCGTGCCGTGGTGGGCGGTGAAGAGCGTCGTCTGGTCCGTGGGATCGCCCCGGCCGTCGAGCAGCTCGGCCGTCACCCGCTGGACCGGCACGCCGGTGTCGGTGCCGAGGATCCACTGCACCTGGGCCACGCCGCCGACGTCGGTCTCGACCACGGCGCGCAGGGTGCGGGTGCCGCCGGGCCAGGGCACGGTGGTGACCGCTCCGGTGGAGGCGTGGAGCGAGCCGCCGGTGCGCTCGTTCAGGGCCACGCCGTCCCGCATCCGGGTGGCGATGGTGAACGCCACCCGCTGGCCCGGCGCGGCGCGTCGCCCGGCGCTGACCCGGGCGCGGAGGGCGATCTCGAGCGTCTCGCCCGGGTCGCCGATCTGGCCGTCGCCGCCGGCGGCCACCAGGACCAGCGGGTCGACGGGGAGGGCGTGGAACACCAGCGGGAGGTGGATGACGTCGTCCCCGTCGTCCAGCAGCTCGGCCACCACGGTCTGGCCGTCCAGCGGCGAGTGGCGCACGCCGGGCAACGGCGGCGGCGGACCGGGGGCCAGCTGCCAGAACGCCTCGGCCCGGCCGCGCGAGTCGGTCCGCACGACCATCGACGGCGCCGGGCGGGTCACGCCGGCCTCCTCCGGCGGGGGGATCACGTCGGGCACGCGGTCGAGGAGGAGCCCGCCGTCGCTGGCCGTGAAGCGGACCTTGCGCCCCGCCACCCCGAACCGCCCCTTGGTGACGCCGACCTCCAGGGCGGCGGGCAGCCAGTGGCCCGAGGCGGCCTGCTGGCCGTCGCCGCCGCGCGAGTCGAAGGTGATCTGGTCGACGAGGGGGGTGAACAGTCGGCGGCAGTCGGCGAGCTGGGACCACTCGCCGTCGAGGCGCTCGACGATGCCCAGCCGGGCATGGTGGTGGTCGGTGCCGTGGGGGCGGACGGCCCGCGGCGCGCCGGTGTGATCGACGGGCCACTCGACGTGCCGGTCGACGGTACCCGGGAGGATGGCCGTGCGGGCCGGGATGGTCCAGTAGCTGCCCGGCCGGTAGCTCGCCCCCGGGGTGAACCGGATCTCGATGCCGTCGTCGAGCGGGATCCAGCCGCTGCCGAGCGCCGCCGGTCCGCGGGCCCAGCCCCGCGCCCGGGGGTGCTCGTCCTCGTCGTGGAGGGCGGCGAGCCGGGCGCCGAGGGTCGTGCCGGCCGCATCGGTCTGCTCGACCAGGGTGAGCGTGGACGAGGTCTTCGAGCCGATCTCCGCCAGCAGCCCGGGGCGGCCGTCGAGGTCGTCGGCCTCGACGGTCAGCTCGACCCAGCTGCCGGAGGGGAACCCCTCGGTGCCCCCCGGGCCCAGCTGGTCGACCTCGATCTCCCGTCCCGACGGCGCCCCCCACCGCCCCACGGTGGATGCGTTGTCGACGGCCCACTTGAAGGTCGGGGCGGTGGCGTTCTTGGCGCCGGGCTGCGTGGGGTCGAAGTTCCCGTCGTGGATCTCGACCCGGTAGAGCCGGTTCTGGAGTCCGGTGTAGCCCGCCTCCTCGGGCACGAGGCACCGGTCGGCGGGCGGTGGAGCCGTGCCGACCCTCACCTCCAGCGTTCCCGACGGACCTTGGAGGATGCGGATCCACGGGTCGGGCTGGACCTCGCAGGTGGGGGTGTCGTCGCTCAGGAAGCGGACGCGCGAGACCAGCTCGGTGCGGGTCGTGGTGTCGGGGCCGCCCAGGGCCACCTCGCGGATCGAGGGGTCGTCGACCGCCGTGACGCCGCGCTCCCACGCGTCGACGTAGGCGAGGTAGCGGCCGTCCTCGGTCGGCGCGTCGTCCGTCACCTGGTCCGGGTCCGGGTTGCAGGCGACGCCGTCGATGTAGATCGTGCCCGACTCCATCCGCAGGTCCTCGCCGTCACCTTCGAAGGTGAGGTCCCCGATGCTGCGGTTGGACACGACGGCGTCACCCAGCAGGGCGG
>DASYLG010000328.1:0-7670 GCA_036009685.1 Iamia sp.
CGGCCCAGCAGGTCGATGTACTGCTGGCGGACGAGGGTCTTGGCGTCGGCGAAGGGCCGCCACGGGTTGGGCGTGGTGGGCGGCGGGGTCGACGGTCCGCCGGGCGTGGCCCGGAACAGCTTCAGGTCCTCGTAGGTCCCGCCCAGGATCGTGCCGCTGCCGCCGGCCAGCCAGCCGTCGACCACCGAGGCGTAGTACGAGCGCAGGTCGACGTGGACCTCGAGATCACCGCTGCCGGTGAGGTCGGACAGCAGGGGCTGGGCACCGTAGAGCCCGCCCTTGACGTTGTCGCCGATGACGAGCTGCGGGGACGCCGTGCCGTGGTCGGTGCCACCGGAGCCGTTGGCCCGCACCGTGCGGCCGAACTCGGAGAACGTCATCAGCGTGACCTGGTCCCGCAGGGCCGGCTTCAGGGTGGCGAAGAAGGCCTCGATGGCGTCGTCGAGCGAGGTGAGGAGGTTCGGGTAGGCCCAGCCCAGCCCGTCGTGCAGGTCGTAGGAGCCGTGGGCGGCCGAGAGCACGCGCAGGCCGAGGTCGGCGTTGATGAGCCGGGCGGCCAGGGTGAGGTCCGGCACCAGCCCGCCCGATGGCAGGGCCGGTGAGTACACCGGGGCGAGACGGGTCGCCAGGGCCATGGCGTCGGCGTCGACATCGGCGACCAGGTCCGACAGCCGGCCCTTGCCGGTGGTGCCGTTGCCCATGGCCTTGATGGCGTCGTACACGGGCTTCTGCCACGGCTCGCGCTGGTCGGCGCCGTAGAGGCTGCCGTCGCGGTCCATGGCGGTGACGACGGACGTCGCGCCCCGCAGGTGGAGGGGCACCGACGGGCCGACCTGCACGGCCCGCAGGCCGCCGGCCGACTCGGGCACCCCGTCGAGCCAGCGGCCCAGCCAGCCGGTGGTGCGGGACGAGCCGGTGGTGCCGGCCATCCACGTCGCCGTCGACGAGAAGTGGCTGTAGTCGGCCGTGGTCTGGCCCACGCCCCGCACGACGGCGACCTTGCCGGCGTCGTAGCGGGCCTTGAGCTTGGGCAGTCGGGGGTGGAGGCCGAGACCGTCGGCCAGGGTGAGCGGGGCGGTGACGGCGAGGCTGCCCCGGGCCGTGCGGTAGCGGCCGTGGTCGGCGTGGCTCGAGGTGGGCACGACCATGCTCATGCCGTCGTTGCCCCCGCCCAGCTGGAGGATCACGAGGACGCCGTCGGTCGCGCCGATCGGGGTGGCGGCGGCGGCCATGCGGTCCATCCACGACGGGAGGAGGGTGGTGGCGGCGCCGGCGGCGAGGGCGCCCTGGAGGAACCGGCGCCGGGCGACCTGGCCGGCGATCGCCGCGGCCGGGAGGCTCAGGATCTCCTGGATCTCTTCGTACTCGAGGTCCGGCATCGCTCAGGCCGCCTGGAAGTCGGGGGACATCATCATCAGGACCACCAGGCTCGGTTGGATCGCCCAGCCCCGGCGGGCCGTCTTCTCGCCCTGGACGTAGGCCTCGACGGCGGCCCGGGTGGCCGGGGAGGGATCGGCGATGCCGAAGCGGTCGAAGGCCATCTGGGTGGCCGCGGCCGGTGTCATGGCGTCGGCGCCGGCGAAGACGCCCCGGTCGCGGGCCATCCACTGGCAGTGCGAGGCGAAGCTCCCGCGGCCCCAGGCCGTCGAGGTGGAGATCCACCCCTCGTTGGCCCGCCAGCCGCCGACGTTGGGCGGGGCGTAGAGGTACTGGCCGGCCCGCTCGGCGAACCACTCGGGCCGGGCCACGTTGGCCGGCAGGCCCAGGGCCCTCATCGTCGCCGCCATCCACTCGACGGGGCTGCGGAGAAGGCCCGTCCTGACCGCCGGCGTGCGGAACTCGGGGCGCAGGAAGATGGCGCGGACCAGCTCCTTGATCTCCATGTCGGCGGTGACGAAGACGGCGGCCAGGGCGTCGATGACCGCCGATCCCGGCGCCGGCCCGGCGAGGAAGGCCCAGAGCTTGGTGGCGATGAACCGGGCGCAGGCTTGCTGCTTCGAGCCCCGCACCATCTCGGTGATCGTGTCCGGGCCGTCCCAGCTCCGGGTGATGCCCCAGATGGTCTTCTGGCCGTTGTCGTGGCGACCCGGGTACCAGATGTAGGTCTCGCCCACGTCGTCGAAGCCGTGGCCGGTCCAGGCCCGGGCCATGTCGACCACGTCGGCCTCGGTGTACTGGCCCTGGCCGAGGAGGAACAGCTCCATCAGCTCGCGGGCGAAGTTCTCGTTGGGGTTGCCGACGCTGTTCGACTCGTTGTCGAGGTAGACGAGCATGGCCGGCGTCGTGGCCATGGCCTGGGCCAGCTCGTGGAGGTCACCGAGGGCGAGGGCCCGGTAGGTCTTGATCTGCTTGAAGACCAGGCGGGGCACCATCTTGTCGACGCTGCTGACGAAGACGCCGTGCCAGAAGAGCGTCATCTTCTCGACGATGGGCGTCGGCGACGTCGCCATCCGGTCCAGCCAGTACTGCACCGAGGCGACCCACGGCGGGTACCACTCGTCCACCCTGTTCTCCACGGCCTCGGGCACGACGTCGGCCGGGGCGGCGGAGGTGTCGAGGACGCGGTCGACGACCGCCTCCCAGCTGTCGAGTGTCGTCAGTGCATCGATCTCGGCCGTCGTCCCACCGAACCCGGCCCGCCGGAGGAGATGGGCGACGTCCGGGCGCGTGAAGTCCATCCCCACTCCATCGGTCACGCAGCGCGAGGTTGAAGGTGACGGAGGGTGGTTGGTCCGATCGACCCAGGCCGGCGGGGCAGGCGGTTCGGGTCGGGCGGTTCGGGTCGGGCGGTTCGGGTCAGGCGCTGCGCAGCGACTGGGCGATGCGCACCAGCTCGTCGGGCGTCACGTCACCGGAGACGGTGAACGCCAGCTCGCCGTCGGCGACCCAGAGCGACGGCAGCGCCCGCGGCCCGGCGACCTGGAGGGCGGTGGCGCCCCGGAACGGCCCGTCCTCGATGGCGACCTCGGTGGGCGTCGCCTCCTCGCCCTCGGCCCGGGTGAAGGGGTCGTCCCAGACCTGGCCGGCCTCGACGGGCGAGGGCCGCAGCGTGATCAGCAGCTCCTGCGGGCCCCGCGAGTAGCGCACGTGGGCGATCCGCTCGGTCTCGTTCACGACCACGCCGTTGGGCACGAAGCCGACGGGCAGGAAGTCGGGGTTGAGGGGCGGGAGCTCGGTCCGGCTGGCGATCTGGGTGATCCCGACGGGGGCGAAGCCCAGGTCGGCCGCGGTCGGCGTGCCCGGCGGCAGCTCCTGGGTGTAGGCGCCCTGGAGCCCGTCCAGCTCGACCTCGGCGAAGCGCAGCTCGCGGACCTTGCCCTCGCCCACCGTCCACGTGATGCGCACGGGGTAGAAGTCGGCGTCGACGATGTAGGTCAGGTCGATCTCGTCGGTGAGCGGGCCCTCGAGGCGGAAGACCTTGCGGCCGTTGAGGGTGCCCTCGACCGGCGACTCGTCGTCGACGGCGGACAGGGTGCGGGCGGCGATGGCGAGGTCCTCGATCGGCGTCCCGGCCCGCACGGGGCCGCTGTCGGGCAGGCCCAGCCCCACGCCGGTCTCGTTGCGGGGCGGGAACCCGGGGATGGTGTCCTGGAGCCGGCCCTCGGCGGCGTCGTAGGTGGTGATCCTGGCGATCGTCGTGTCCCGGACCTCGTAGGACCCGTTCTTCTCGACGGTCAGCTCGAGGCTCGACCGCTCGATCCCGCCGGCGGCGGCGAGGGTCTCGCGCTCGACCGTGGCGCGCCACCGCGTCGCGCTGCCGAGGGCGTCCATGCTCTCGGCCGTGACCTCGGCGACGGTCTGGCCCTCCACCGGTGACTCGGCCCGGGAGGCGGCCAGGTAGAGGGCGGTGAGGGCGGCGCCCAGCACGCCCAGGACGACGATCACGGCGAGCGCCTTGACCAGGAACCCGGCCCAGTGCCGCCGGGGCCGCTGGCGGTCGACCTCGCCGGCCAGCTCCTCGACGACGTCGGGTCGGCGCCGGCGGATCTTGGCCGGGGCCCGCTTCTGCATGGCGACGGGCGGCGCCTTGGCCGCGGTGAGCGACGGCGACGGCCCGCCGGGCTCGGGCAGCGACGGTGGCGGGGCGGCCTGGGGCGCCTCGCGCTCGGCCCGGAGCCGGCGGCCCAGCTCCCGCCAGAACCCGGGGGTGGCCGGGTCGGGCGTCAGCTGGCCGGCGTCCTCCGGCTCCTCGGGCGGGCCGGCCTCCTCGTCGGCGCTCGGCGCCTCGATGGTCGAGGGCTCGGTGGCCATGACGGCCGACGTGTCGTCGCCCGGCTGGCCCAGGTCGGGCCGCTCGTCGGCGTCCTCGCCCAGCACCTCCATGGCGCCGGTGGGCTCCTCGAGGGCCTCGTCGAGCAGCCGGGCCACCCGCGACGCCACCGTGGTGACGACCTTGGGGTCGACGCCCAGGGCCTGGGCCACGGCGGCCACGGGGACGCCGGCCTCGTCGACCAGGCCCCAGATGGCCCGCTCCTCGGGGCGGAGGCCGGTGACGGCGAGACCCAGGGCGTCGGCGCCGAGACGGGGGCGGCGGTCGGTGTGGACCGCCCGCCGACCGGGCGCCGGAGCCTCCCGGCGCTGGTGCCGGCGGATCTCGTGGCCGCAGGCGATCCACACGTGGTGGGTGAGGAAGACGACGGCGTCGGCCGGCCCCTTGCGGCGGGCCCGGTAGGCCCGGACGTAGGCCGACATCAGGGTCCGGTCCACGTCGTGACCGCCCAGCACCAGGTGCGCCAGTCGTCGGCACTCGGGGTCGACCCGCTCGAGGAGGGCGGCCCAGGCCTTGTTGCTGCCCTGGCGGGCGGCGGCGAGCATCCGGTCGGCGGTGGGGTCCACCCCATCGCCGGGCGGCCGCGGGGGCGCGGCCGGGAGCGACGCCGGGGGCGCCGGGCTCGACGGCGGAGGCGGGGTCGAAGGGGCCACGATGCAGGGTGAGGCGACGATCCACCGTCGCCCCGCCCCGAGGATCGCACATCGGGGACGGATCCCCCCGCATGCGATGGCTCATCCGGCTCGTGGTCGGCAAGACTCCAGCCCGCATGCTCTCCCGCCGGACCCGGACCCTCGCCGCCCCCTGGGCCGTCGTCGCCCTGCTGCTGGTGGCGTCGGCCTGCTCCGGCGACGACGGCGACACCGCCGCCACCGACCGCTCCACCGGCTCGAGCACGGAGCCGGCCGAGGAGACCTCCGAGGAGACGGCGACCACCGAGGCTCCGGCCACCACCGAGGCCACGACGACCACGACCGAGGCGCCCACCACCACGACCACCACGGCGCCCCCGGCCCCGCCCGAGCCCGAGCTGCTCCAGTCGGGCGTCGAGGGCGCCCGCACCAAGGCCCTCCAGGAGAGCCTCGACCGGCTGGGCTTCGACCCCGGTGAGGCCGACGGCCAGTTCGGCACCAAGACCACCCAGGCCGTGTGGGCCTTCCAGGCGCTCAACGGCCTGGCCCAGGACGGCGTGGTCAGCCCGCAGCTCGAGGCCCAGATCGCCGCCGCCCCGCCCATCGCCATGCTGCGGCCCGACCTGGGACCGACCCACACCGAGGTCGACCTCGACCGGCAGGTCCTGCTGGTGTGGGGCGACGGCCAGCTCGAGCTGGCGACCCACATCTCGAGTGGCTCGGGGGTGGCCTACAGCGAGGACGGCCACAGCGGCGACGCCATCACCCCGCTGGGCGACTACGTCTACCAGCGCCGGATCGAGGGCGAGCGCCACGCCCCGCTGGGCGTGCTCTACAACCCCGTGTACTTCAACGGCGGGATCGCCGTGCACGGGGCCCCGTCGGTACCCGACCACCCCGCCTCCCACGGCTGCGTGCGCATCCCGATGCACATCTCGGGCTACTTCCAGAGCCTCGTCGCCGACGGCGAGCCCATCGCCGTCTTCCGCGGCGGCACCGGCCCGGCGGCTCCCGTCGCCCCGGCGGGCGGCCCGGCCGCCCCGCCGCCGGCCGGGGCCGAGAACGGCGGCTGATCCGGTGGCCGACTGGTCCAGCAGCCCTCCGACCGCCCCGCCGCCGGTCGGCCCGCCGTCGGCATCCGGTCTCCGGGCCGGGGGCGCCGCCTACCCGGCCGCTCCGCCCGAGCAGTGGCCCGCCCACGCCCCGTCGGGCCCGGTGCCCGCCGCCCCGGGTGGCCCACGAGGCCCGTACGCCCCTTCGCCCGACGGCGGGCCCGGCGCCGGCCGGGGTGGGCCCGTCGCCCTCACCGCCCTGGCCGTGGTCATCGTGCTGGCCCTGTTCATCGTGGGCGTCGGCGCCCTGGTGGCGTCGAGCGACGGGGCCGACGACGAGGCCACGGACACCACCATCGATCTCAGCGATCCCGAGATCACGGCCCCGCCGTCGGAGGAGCCCATCGACCCGCAGATGCCGACGATCCCGGGCTTCGACCCCGGCTTCGACCCCGGTGGCGGTGTCGACCCCACGGCGCGGGCCCGGCCGCTGGCGGAGGTCCTGCCCGAGCTCATCGCCTTCGTCGAGGAGACCCGACAGCTGCAGTTCGTCACCGACCCGGTCGTGCAGGCCGTGACCGACGACGAGTTCGAGGCCAAGCTGGCCGAGGACCAGACCGAGCAGAACCCGGACATCGAGGCCGACGCCGTCGCCAGCATCGCCCTGGGCCTGCTCCCGACGGGGTTCGACGTGGTGGCGGCCACCGAGGCGCTCGGCGCCGTCTCCGTCTTCGGCTTCTACGACCCGGAGACCAAGGAGCTGTACGTCAAGGGCGACCAGGTGACCCCGTTCGTCCAGGCCGTGATCGCCCACGAGCTCACCCACGCCCTCGACGATCAGCACTTCGACCTCACGAAGCTCGACGACCTCGACGAGCGACCCGACGAGAGCGCCTTCGCCTACCTCTCGCTGGTGGAGGGCACGGCCTCCTACGTCGGCGACGCCTACAAGGCGCAGCTCTCGCCCGAGGACGACGCCGCCTACCAGGCCGAGGAGTACGCCATCGGCCTCGAGCAGCTGCCGTCGGCCATGGGCCTGCCGCCCCTCCTGCTGGTCGGCGGGCAGGTCCCGTACGCGTCGGGGCAGCGCTTCGTCCAAGGTCTCGTGGACGGCGGCGGGATGGCCGCGGTCGATGCGGCCTACGCCGACCCACCCACCACCAGCGAGCAGATCCTCGACCCCGGGGCGCCGGCCGAGGGTGCGGTGGCGCTCACCCCGCCCGAGGCCCCGGCCGGGGTCGAGGTGGTCGACGAGGGGGCGTTCGGCGCCGTCGACCTCCGCCTCCTGGAGCTGGTGTCCGACCCGCTCTCGTCCCTGATCGACCCGAACATCGGCCAGATCGAACCGGTGCCCGGCTTCGGGGGCGGTCGCTTCGTGAGCTGGACCGACGACGGGCAGTCGTGCATCGCGTTCGAGGCCGTGGGCGACGACGCCGCCGGCAGCGCCACCATCGCCACCGCCCTGGACGCGTGGGCCGGCTCCGCCCCCGGCGCAGACGTCGGCTCCCGCGTCGGCGGGAGCGGCATCGACGTCGTCACCGCCACCCGCTGCGCCTGATCCTCTAGAAGGGGGGCATGACCGACGCGTCTGCCCCCGACCCCCACGCCGACCCGTTCGCCGCCTTCCGCCTCGACGGGCGCACGGCTGTCGTCACCGGTGCCTCGGCCGGGCTCGGCGCCCACTTCGCCCGGGTCCTGCACGGCGCCGGCGCCCAC
>DASYLG010000329.1:0-5049 GCA_036009685.1 Iamia sp.
GCTGAAGACCCCGGTCGGCGCCATCGGCCTGCTGGCCGAGACCCTGCTGGCCGAGCCCGATCCCGACGTCGCCCACCGGCTCACCGAGCGGGTGGTCAACGAGTCGTTCCGGGTCAGCCGCACCATCGACGACCTGCTCGAGCTGAGCCGCATCGAGGCCGGCGCCGAGAACGTCCGCCAGCCGGTGGCCGTCCACCTGGTGCTGGAGGAGGCCGCCGACCGCATCCGCCCGGCGGCCGAGCTGTCCGACATCGCCATCCGCGTCATCGAGGTCTCGCCCCGGGTCTCGGCCTGGGGCGACCGCCGTCAGCTGGTCTCGGCCGTGGCCAACCTGCTCGACAACGCGGTCAAGTACTCCAGCCCCGGCTCGTCCGTCGAGGTGCGCGCCGCGTCCGACGGGAGCGCCGTCGCCATCGAGGTCGAGGATCACGGCCTCGGCATCCCCGCCCGCGACATCGAGCGGATCTTCGAGCGCTTCTACCGCGTCGACCGGGCCCGCAGCCGTGACACCGGCGGCACCGGCCTCGGCCTGGCCATCGTGCGCCACGTCGTGGCCAACCACGAGGGCGAGGTCACCGTGCGCTCGATCGAGGGCCAGGGGTCCACCTTCACCGTCCACGTCCCCGCCGGTCCCGGCCCCGTCGCCGTCGGCGACGCCACCGATCCCGACGCCGACGATCCCACTGCCCCCAGGAGAAGCGCATGATGAGTGAGCGAAGCGAGCGACCCAGCAAGCACAGTTGTTGCCTCGACGGCGGAGCCGGCGCCGCTCACTGGTGCCCGGCTACGACCGATCTGCGCCCATCGGGGGTGCACCAGTGAGCGGCACCCAGCCCACGATCCTCGTCGTGGAGGACGAGGACAGCTTCATCGACGCCCTGACCGTGGGCCTGGCCCGCGAGGGGTTCCGGGTGCAGGTCGCCCGCGACGGCGCCCAGGCGCTCGACCTGTTCGACGTGGTCAAGCCCGACCTCGTCCTGCTCGACGTCATGCTCCCCAAGGTCTCGGGCATCGACGTGTGCCGCGAGCTGCGGAGCCGGTCCAAGGTCCCGATCATCATGGTCACCGCCAAGGGGGCCGAGATCGACACCGTCGTAGGGCTGGAGGTCGGCGCCGACGACTACGTCACCAAGCCCTACCGGCTGCGCGAGCTGGTCGCCCGGATGCGGGCCGTGCTGCGGCGGTCGCCGAGCGCCGGCGACGCCCTGCCCGAGCCCAGCGCCGAGGCCCTGGTCGTCGGGGAGGTGCAGCTCGACCCCGCCCGCCACGAGGTCGTCATCCGGGGCGAGGCCGTCAACCTCCCGCTCAAGGAGTTCGAGCTCCTGGCGCTGCTCCTCGAGCACGCCGGTCGGGTCCTCACCCGCGACACCCTGATCGACCGCATCTGGGGCCACGACTACGTGGGCGACACCAAGACCCTCGACGTCCACATCAAGCGCCTGCGGGCCAAGGTCGAGCCCGATCCCACCAACCCCACGCACATCACCACGATCCGTGGCCTCGGCTACAAGTACGCGGCCTAGGAGGGCGCTGTGCTTCTGGGTCGCCTCGCCTTCGGCTCCGCTCCTCGGTGAGACGTGGGACACTGAGCCGGTGATCCCGACGATGCTCCTGGCCGGCCTCGTCATCGGGCCGGTTGCCCTCGAGCGGCGCTCCCGCCCCCACGCCGTGGTGGTGGCGGTCCTCCTCGCCCTGGCCTGGGGCGTCACCGTCGCGGTCATCGCCGAGGAGCCCTTCGTCGCCACCTTCGTCGGCGGGACCCTGCTCGGCCTGGCCAACCTGGTGGTCGGGGCCGCCCTCGTCGTCGGGCTGGTCCTCGGTCTGCGCACGGTCCGCCGGATGGTGCCCCGGGTCTGACCTCCGCCCGGCCGACCGGCCGTTGGGTTCGGAGGGAGGCGACGGGGGCAGGGGTGGGGGCTCATGGAACGCTCGCGCCCCGCCGGCCCCGCAGCCGGCCTGTCGTACCCGGGTCGTAGCATGGGCGGGGTGGAGAGACCGGGCGGCGGGCGGCCGTCGACCAGCCCCGAGACGGGTGAACCGAACGCCGCCTTCAACGTCACGCCCTTCATGCGGCTGGCCCGCACCCACGCCGCGTCGACGGCCGCGGATGCCGTGGTGGCCACCGCCCTGGCCGGCACCATCTTCTTCGCCGCCGCCACCGCCGACGCCCGCGGCAAGGTGTTCCTCTACCTGCTGCTCACCATGGCGCCGTTCGCCGTCGTCGCCCCGCTCATCGGGCCGGCGCTGGACCGGGCCCGGAGCGGGCGCCGCTGGGTCGTCGTGGGCACGTCGGTGGCCCGGGGCGTGCTCTGCTTCGCCCTGATCGGCCGGGCCGACACGCTGCTGCTGTACCCGGTGGCCTTTGGCATCCTCGTGCTCCAGAAGGCCTACGGCATCGCCCGATCGTCCCTGGTGCCGGCGGTGGTCGAGAGCGACGAGGAGCTGGTCGAGGCCAACTCCAAGCTCCAGCTGCTGTCGGGGATCATGGGCTTCGTCGGGGCCGCGCCCGGTGCCCTGCTGTTCAAGATCTTCAACGACAACCCCGCCGGGCCGCTCGCCCTGGCCGTGTGCGGGTTCGCCGTCACCGCCGGCCTGGCCCTCCGCATCCCCAAGGTGGCCGTGGCGCCGACGTCGGCCACCCCCGAGGAGAAGGCCGAGCTGCGCAGCGTCGGCGTCCTCCTCGCCGCCGGCGGCATGGGCCTGCTGCGGGGCATCGTCGGCTTCCTCACCCTCTACTTCGCCTTCCACTTCCGGGAGACGAAGGAGCTGGTGGCGTTTGGCTTCATCGCCGCCGCCAGTGTCGGCGGCACCCTGCTGGGCTCGATGCTGGCGCCCCGGCTCCGCCAGTCGTGGCCCGAGGAGCGGATGCTCATCGGCGTCCTGGTGCTGACCGTCGGCACCGGCGTCGTGGCGACCGTCCTGGGCGGGACGTTCGGCGCCGGGCTGCTGGGCGCGGCGGTGGGGATCGGCTCGACGGCGGGGAAGCTGGCCTTCGACTCGATCGTCCAGCGCGACGCCCCCGACGCCAACCGGGGCCGCCTCTTCGCCAAGTTCGAGACCCGCTTCCAGCTCATCTGGGTCGTCGGCTCGATGCTGGGCCTCCTGCCGCTGGGCGAGCTGCGGCTGTCGTTCCTGGCCGTGGCCCTGGTGTCGGGCTTCGCCGCCTTCTCCTACATCGTCGGGCTGTCCGCCTGGCGGCACCGCACGGGCGAGACCGACTCGGAGTTCGGCCGTCAGGCCGTGCTCATCGACCAGGCCATGACCCAGGCCCAGGCCAAGGCCAAGACCCGGGTCCGCGACTCGACGATGTCGCTCATCACCCGCGTGCGCACGCGGGGCGACGGCAAGCAGGAGATCGTCGTGACGGCCGGCCCGGTGGGCGGCCCGGCCGTGCGCCCCGCCGGTCCCGCGGTGCGCCACGTGGGGCCCGGCATCGGCACGGCCATGACGCCGGCCGCCGGCACCCCTGCGGTCACCGGCCGCCGGTCCCGCCTGCGCCTCGGCAAGGACCCGGTCGGGGCCGACGATCCCACCCGGGTGGTGCGGGACCCGGGCGACCGGCCCGACGATCCCACCGAGGTGGCCCCGCCCCGCGACCCCACGACCTTCGCCCCCGCTCCTCCGCCCCCGGCCAACCGCTAGCCCGAAGCCGTTCCGTGTGCGGAGAACCACCGGACCGGTGGCTTTCCGCACACAGAACGGCTTGGTGGGGTAGTGGGGTCAGCCGTCGAGGTCGATGCGGGCCAGCCAGAGGCCAGGGGCGGCCAGCTCGGCGGGCGTGGGGAGGTCGTCGGGCTCGGCCCAGAGACGGGCCAGGCCCTCCTCGCCGGCTCGCTCGACGATGCCGTCGACGAACGACGATCCCAGGTCGACCCGGGCCGGGGTGAGGTTCAGGCCGAAGAGGCGCTCGACGTAGCGGTCGGCGGCGCTGGTCTCGACCCGGCGCCGGCGGACCGCCTCGGTGACCTGGGCGTAGCTCCCGACGAGGCCACCACCGACCCGGTCCATGATGTGGTCGACCCAGCCCACGATGGCGGCGACGAGGGCGTCGAGCTGGGGGCGCACGTGCTCCTGGGCCGGCGACGACGCCGCCCCCATCAGCACCTCGGGGTCGGTGAAGAGCCGCTGCACGGCCTCCATGCCGGTCGGATCGGCCGGGTCGACGTCGGCCAGGGCCCGTTCGAACCCGCCCGGGTCGGGGCGGAAGCCGGCCACGAACTGCTCGATGAGCTCGGTGAGGCGGGCCCGGACGTGGGGCACGCCCAGCACGGCGTGGTGGGCCACCTCGTGGAGGCACACCCACAGCCGGACGTCGTCGACCCCGAGGCTCCACTCCTCGGCGAAGGCGTCGATGGCCGGCACCAGCACCATGACCTGGTCGTCCGGCGGGCGGGGGACGGGCAGGTCGTACTGGCCGAACGAGCGGGTGGCGAGATGACCGACCATCGACCCGGCGGCCATGCCCAGGGTCATCGGCTGGAGCATCCCCATCAGCTGGCCCAGCCAGGCGGTGGCGGCGTCCTCGTCGAGCGGGTCGAGGTCGGTCGGGTCGGCGACGGCGGGCGGGCTGCCCGGAGCGGCCGGACCGCCCGCGCCCGGGGCGTCGGTGCCGGAGGAGCCCAGGCTGTGGGCCAGCGACTCGAACAGCGAGCGGTGGTCGTCGAGCGTGCGGCTCACCCACTGGGTGCGGGTCACCGGGGTGATGGTGATGCCGGCGCCGTGGTGGGAGGCGTCGAGCCCGCTGGCGTTGGCGATCTGGAGCTCGGCGACGCGGGCCAGCTGCTCGAGCTGGATGCGGGCCAGCGGATCGACGTTGGCCTCGGGCTGGCCGTCGGTGGCGATGCTGTGGGCGATCTGGCGGGCCGCGTCCCACGCGATCGGGCCCTGGCGGCCGATCATGCGGGCCAGGTCGCCGAAGAACGGCATCCCCCCGAAGGGGTCCGGAGAGCTCATCGTTGCCCGGCCAGGGGGAGGCGGGGGGAGCTGCGATGTGGCGAGGCCGGGCGCACGACGGCATCGTATGCGGATGGCACCCGATCCCCTCCGCGG
>DASYLG010000330.1:0-8311 GCA_036009685.1 Iamia sp.
ATCTCAGCTTCTTCGAGATGCTCGGCAACTTCAGCTTCGGCGACTACTTCAAGGCCGAAGCCATCCCCTTCGCGTGGGAGTTCGTCACCGAGGTCTTGGGCCTCGACGGTGATCGTCTGTGGGTCACCGTGCACGTGGACGACGACGAGGCCGAAGCCATCTGGCGCGACTCCGTGGGCTTCCCCGGCGAGCGCATCCAACGGCTCGACAAGGACAACTTCTGGGAGATGGGCGACACGGGCCCCTGCGGACCGAGCTCGGAGATCTTCTGGGACTACGGCCCCGAGTTCGGTCCGGACGGCGGCCCGGCCAACCCCGAGGCCGAGAACCGCTTCGTCGAGTTCTGGAACCTGGTCTTCACCCAGTACTACCGCGGGGCCGACCGGGCCCTGACCGACCTCCCGTCGAAGAACGTCGACACCGGGGCCGGGTTCGAGCGCATGCTCGGCGTGCTCAAGGGCAGCTCGTCGCTCTACGCGGCCGACTCGGTGAGCCGCATGGTCGACGCCGCCCAGGTCCTCACCGGCGTGAAGCTGGGCGAGGGCGAGGAGTCCGACGTCGCCCTCCGCCTGCTGGCCGACCACGCGCGCACCATGACCTTCCTCATCGCCGACGGCGTGATCCCGTCGAACGAGGAGCGCGGGTACGTGCTGCGCCGGATCATCCGGCGGGCCGTCCGCTTCGCCTACCTGCTCGGCGTGGACAGGCCCATCGCTGCCCCGCTGGCCGAGAAGGTCGCCGAGGTCATGGGCGACGCCTACCCCGAGGTGCGGTCGAACCTCGACCTCATCTGGGGCGTGCTCGACCGCGAGGAGGCCCAGTTCCGGCGCACCCTCCGCATCGGCCTCCGGATGCTCGAGGACGAGATGGCGTCGCTGGACGAGGGCGCCACCCTGTCGGGCAACCTGGCCTTCACCCTCCACGACACCTACGGGTTCCCCTACGAGGTCACGGCCGAGATCGCCGAGGACCGGGGCCACCCCGTCGACCGGGCCGCCTTCGAGGTCGACATGGCCGAGCAGAAGCGCCTGTCGAAGGAGGGCGGCCGCAAGAACAAGGGCGTCGAGATGAGCGACGCCCAGACGACCTACCAGCGGCTCCTGGCCGATCACGGAGCCACCGTCTTCACGGGCCGGGACGAGGAGTCCACCCAGGCCACCGTCCTGGCCGTGGTGGCCACCGACACCGAGGGCGTGGTCGACGTCTTCCTCGACCGCACGCCGTTCTACGCCGAGTCCGGCGGCCAGGTCGGCGACACCGGCACCATCGTCCGGCCCACGGGCGAGGCCGAGGTGCTCGACACGAGCTACGCCGTCCCCGGCCTCCACCGCCACCGGGCCCGGCTCACCGAGGGCACCCTCGTGGAGGGCGACGTCGTCGCCGCCACCATCGACGGCCAGCGCCGGGCCGCCATCAAGCGCAACCACACCGGCACCCACCTCCTCCACTGGGCCCTCCACGAGGTGCTGGGCCCGCACGTGAAGCAGCAGGGCTCGCTGGTCGCGCCCGACCGGTTGCGCTTCGACTTCAGCCACTACGAGCCGGTCACCGCCGAGCAGATCGCCGGGATCGAGGACCTCGTCAACGAGGCCATCCTGGTCAACGACCCCGTCCGCCACTACGAGACCACCAAGGACGAGGCCCTGGCCAAGGGGGCCATCGCCTTCTTCGGCGAGAAGTACGGCGACCGGGTCCGGGTGCTCGAGGCGGGCCGCCACTCCACCGAGCTGTGCGGTGGCACCCACGTCACCGCCACCGGCGACATCGGGCCCATGAAGATCATCAGCGAGGGCTCGATCGGGTCGAACCTGCGCCGCATCGAGGCCATCACCGGCACCGGGCCCATCCAGCGCATCCGGGACGAGGAGTCCGTGCTGGCCCGCGCCGCCGAGCTGGTCGGGGTCCCGGTGGGCGAGCTGGTCGAGGGCATCGAGAAGCGGCTGGGCGAGGTCAAGGCCCTGCGCGACGAGGTCGGGGCGCTCAAGGCCAAGGCCGCCGCCGGCGGGGCATCCGACCTGGCCGGCCAGGCCGTCGACGGCATCGTCGTGGCCCGGGTCGACGGTCTCGACCGCGATGCCGTCCGCACCCTCGCCCTGGCCGTCCGCGACCAGCCCGACGTCCGGGCCGTGGTCCTGGGCGCCGCCCCCGACGGCGGCGGGGTGGCGCTGGTCGCGGCCGTCACCCCCGACAGCGGCCTGGAGGCCGGTGCCCTGATCGCCGAGGCGGCCAGGACCGTCGGTGGCGGGGGCGGCAAGGGAGCCGATCTGGCCGTGGCCGGCGGGCGCAACCCCGACGGCCTCGACGAGGCGCTCGACCAGGCCCGGGTCGCCGCCGGGCTCGCGACCTGACGCCCGGCGGCCCGTGGTGAGGGCGCTGGCCGTCGACTGGGGGACGGTCCGCATCGGGCTGGCCACCTGCGATCCCGAGGGCATCCTGGCCAGCCCCTACGGCACCATCGACCAGGTCCGGGACCTGCCGGCGGTGCGTCGCCAGATCGCCCGCATCGTGGCCGACGAGGAGGTCGAGATCGTGGTCGTCGGCCACCCGATCTCGCTCGACGGGTCGCGGGGCCCGGCCGCCCTCTCGGTCGAGGTCCAGGCCGCGGCACTGGCCGAGGTGCTGCCGGTGCCGGTGGTCCTCCACGACGAGCGGCTCACGACCGTGACCGCCCACCGGCTGCTGGCCGAGTCGGGGGTCGACGGTCGCCAGCGCCGTAGGGTGGTGGATCGCGCCGCCGCCGCCGTGCTGCTCCAGACGTGGCTGGACGGTGGTGCCCCGACCCACGTGACCGCGGCCTCCCTCCGGCCGCCCGAGGAGTGACACCAGCACCGATGCCCGCCTCCACGGACGTCAACGACGACGGCGACGTCGTCACCATGCCCCGTGACCGGGGCGGCCTGCCCAAAGTGGTGGTCATCCTCGGCCTGATCGTCGTGATGTTCGGCGCCCTCGCCGTCGGGGGCCGCAGCTGGTACCAGCGCCAGCTCGACCCGCCCGGCCCGCCCGGCGAGGAGGTCACCGTCGACATCCCCAACGGGGCCCGTCTCACCGATCTGGGCAGCCTGCTCGACGACCCCAAGGTCGTCTCGAACGGCACCATCTTCCGGTTCTGGATCCGCAACAAGGACATCGAGCTGCAGGCCGGGCGGTACGTGTTCCGCCGGAGCTCGTCCTTCGAGGAGGTCGAGGAGACCCTGCGCAAGGGCCCGATCGAGCCGGCGACGCAGTCGATCACCATCCCCGAGGGCCTCCGGCTCGACCAGATCATCGACGAGATCGTCGACGCCGTGCCCCGGTTCACCGAGGAGGCCGTGGTCGCCGCCATCAACGACCCGGCCAACCGCTCGCCCCTGCTGCCGGCCGACCGTCTCCTGCCCGAGGGCGTGCCGCAGCAGGAGGGCACGCTGTTCCCGTCGACCTACGAGGTCAGCCCGGGCGACACCGAGACGACCCTGATCCGGCGGATGGTCGAGGAGATGACGAAGACGGCCGAGGACACCGGTCTCTTCGGTGGTCTGCAGGGCGACAACCTGCCGCCGCTCGACGCCTACCAGGTGCTGATCGTGGCCTCGCTCATCGAGCGGGAGACCGGCAGCAACCAGGAGTCGGCCAAGATCGCCCGGGTCATCTACAACCGCATGCAGGTCGGTGGCGACTACGGGATCTTCACCCTCGGCATCGACGCCGTGAACCAGTACCTGGCCGACGTCACCGGCACCGAGCTCGATCTCGAGACGCCGTCGGCCTACAACAGCCGCACGACGCCGGGCCTGCCACCGACGCCCATCGCCTCGCCCGGCCGGGCCTCGATCGAGGCCGCCCTCAACCCGGCGCCCAACAACGCCGTCGGGGCGCCCCTGCTGTACTACGTGCTCGAGACGCCGGGCGTGCACTTCTTCACCGGCTCCGGCGAGGAGTTCCTCGCCGCCCGCCAGCGGTGCCAGGACGCCGGGCTGTGCTGAGGCTGCGGGCGCGGTGAGCGCCCGCGTCTGCTGGGTGATCGGGTCGCCGGTGGAGCACTCGCTCTCCCCGGTGATCCACAACGCCGCCTTCGCCGCCCTCGAGCTGGAGTGGACCTACTTCGCCGTGGCCGTGCCCGACGGTCGCGCCGGCGACGCCGTGGCCGCCATGCGCAGCCTCCGGCTGGGTGGCATGTCGGTCACGATGCCCCACAAGACGGCCGTCGCCGCCGTGGTCGACACCATCACGCCCCGGGCCGAGCGCCTCGGTGCCGTCAACTGCCTGTCGTGGCGGGGGGCCGGCATCGAGGGCGACAGCACCGACGGGCCCGGCTTCCTCGACTCGCTCCGCGTCGATCACGGCTGGGAGCCCGAGGGCCGGCGGGCCCTGGTCGTGGGGGCGGGGGGAGCGGCGCGGGCCGTGGTGGCGGCGCTGGCCGAGGCCGGGGCGGCCGAGGTGGCCGTGGCCAACCGGGACGAGGGGCGGGCGGCCCGGGCCGCGGCGCTGGCCGACGGCCGGGGCCGGGTCGCCACCGTCGAGGAGGCCGGCGATGCCGACCTGGTGGTCAACGCCACGCCGGTGGGCATGGGCGGCGACCCGGCGAGCCCGGTGCCGGCCGACCGGCTGGGCGCCGGCCAGGTCGTCGTCGACCTCGTCTACGACCCGATCGAGACCCCGCTCCTGGCCGCCGCCCGGGCCCGGGGGGCGATGCCCGTCAACGGCGTGGGGATGCTCGTCCACCAGGCGGCCCACGCCTTCCGGGCCTGGACCGGCGAGGACCCGCCGGTCGAGGTCATGTCGGCTGCCGCCGTCGCCGCCCTCGCCCACCACCACTGACGACGCCCCCCGAGGGTCGTTGACGGCAATCACGTCGCGGCGTACGGTGCCGACGCCACATCGGTGGCACGGCGAATGAGGGGAACAAGGTGGGAACGAGATTCCGATCGGCGCGCGTCGCCGCGGCCCTGGCCATGGTGATGGCCCTGGTCCTGGGCGGCTGCGAGTTCGACTACAAGCCCGGCGCCAAGATGCCGCAGATCCACCCGACCAAGAACGATCTGAAGGTCGGGTCGCTCTGCACGGGCAAGGGCGTGCACAAGCGCTACTGGGTCGGCTCCACGCTGCCCCGGCCGGCCTACGAGGCCGGGATCACCGCGACCGCCGGCTGCGTCGAGACCAAGGTCAAGCTCGGCTGGATGAACACGAGCGGCCAGCAGTGGACCTCGATGCACTACGACTCCAGCGACGGGACCGTCGATGGCGTGGCCTCCTACGTCGTCGCCACCGGCACCAACAAGGCGAAGAACTACGCGTGCGGCAACTTCGGCGCCTGCGACAGCGAGGAGACCTGATGGACGCGATGGATCCGACGACGAGCCCGCCGCGCCGGCGCGGCCGCGCCATCATCTTGACGCTCGGCCTCGTGGCTCTGGTCATGGCCGCCGCCATCGGCCTCGATCCCGATGACGGCGCCCGCACCGTCGCCGGCGACGGCGAGGTCCCGCACCCCGTCGCCAAGGAGGTGCCCACCGCCGACGAGCTCTGGGCCGAGGCGCTCGGGCTGCTGTCCTGCCTCTCGGACGGGGGCCACTCCGTCACGGCGGCCATGCCGTCGGCGAACGGCAGGATCATCGACTTCGGCTACGCCGGCACGGCCCTCGACAGCGGCGCCTACGAGCGCTGCGGCGGCTTCATCTACGAGGGGCGGAGCGAGGCCTTCTCCGATCGGGGCGGTGCCGAGGAGCAGGGGAAGCTGGTCTCGCGGCGAGCGGCCATGGCGACGTGCCTGCGCACGGCCGTCGGCTGGGTGCCGCCCGAGCGGGCCCCGGCCGATGCGACGGGGTCCATCGAGGTCGGTGTGGTGACCCCCGTCGACCTCAAGATCCTGGAGAAGGTCGACGTCGTCACGCGGTGCTACCGATGAGCGCCCGGCGCGGGACGGGCCTCGCCCGACGGTGCACGCGGATCGTGACGGTCACGGTGGTGGGCATCGTGGCCATCACCGGGGGGTTGCTGGCCCAGCCGGCCGCCGCCCTCACCCCCACCGAGAACTTCACCACGGCCGTGTACCAGGACTTCATCCTGCGCGACCCCACGAGCTCCGAGCTGACCTGGTGGTCGGCCTACATCGGTGGCGGCGGCACCCGCTCCGGGATGGTCTCCTCGATCCTCAACGACGACGAGTTCGCCACGCTGTGGTCCTACGGGGTGCGCCTCTACTACCTGGAGACGGTCGACACGGCCGACCCCACGCTGCCCACCGACATCGCCAACCTGCAGACGTCCGACGACTTCGTCGCCGCCGAGGTCTCCGTCCTGGCCGGCAGCGAGTTCTTCACCGACGCCGGGGCGACCAACACCGGGTTCGTCGAGGGCGTCTACGACGAGGTCCTCCTCCGGGCGGCGGACTCCGGGGGGCTGGCCTACTGGGTGAGCCAGCTGGACCTCGGTCTGAAGACCCGGTCGCAGGTGGCGCGGAGCTTCATCCGCACGACGGAGGCCGCGTCCCGCCGGGTCGCCGGGCTGTCCGGGGCCACCTCGTGCTCGGCCACCACGCTGGAGGACGTCGTCGACCTCTCGGCCGGTTCGTACTGCATCGTCCTGGACCGGATGGCCGACCCCCCGGACGCCGCGTACTGGACGCCGTACCTCACGGGCGCCTCCAGCCAGCTGACTGCCCTGTGGACGTCGCTGGCGGCGTCGACCGAGTACTACAACAACGCCCAGTAGTAGCGAACGGGTCGGTCCCGGCCCCACCTCAAGTGCCGACGGGCGCTGCCGATGGCACACCGGTCCCGATTCGACATTGGAGGTGGGCCGTGGCCCTTCAGGGCACCCTCGACACGTTCGCCCTCGCCGACCTCGTGCGGCTCCTGGCGACGACCAGCAAGACCGGAGAGCTGGCGATCGACGGCGACCGCGGCCCGGGCCGGCTGTGGTTCGCCGACGGCCAGCTGATCGGCGGCGAGCCGGCGGCCGACGACCTGGTCGACGTCGTCTTCGCCCTGCTGCGGGCGCAGGACGGCGACTTCGCGTTCCATGCCGACGTCCGCCCCGACGACGCCCGGGACCCGCAGAGCGCCCTCGACGTCCTGGCCACGGCCGAGGCCCGGCTGGAGGAGTGGCGCCCGATCGAGGAGCTCGTGCCCTCGCCGGCCGTGGCCCTCACCCTGCGCGAGGAGCTGCCCGGTGACGAGGTCACCATCGGCCGCGACCTCTGGCGGCGCCTGGTCGCCGTCGGCGGCGGCACCGCCGCCGGAGCCTTCGGCGCCGCCCTCGATCTCGACGAGCACGCCACCGGGTACGCCATCCGCGACATGGTCGAGGCCGGCCTGGTCGAGGTGGGCGACGAGGTGGCCGAGCCGGTCGAGCCGACGGAGGACGTGACGCCGGTGGCGTCGATCCCCGAGTCCGCACCCGTCGTCATCGTGGCCCCCGTGGTCGAGATCGCCCCCGAGCTCGTGCCCGAGTCCGCCCCTGCGCCGGCGCCCGATCCGCGGGTCGCTCCGGCGGCGGCGGCCGACCCGGTGGTCGAGCCCCTCGGCCCGCCCGACGAGCCGGTCGTGGTCCCGCCGGTCCTGGGCGTGGTGCCCGACCCGCCCTACAGCTTCGGCCGCTGGGGCGAAGGCCCCGTGCCCGCCCCCGACGAGCAGGTCGAGCCGGCCGCCCTCGGTCCCTGGGAGCCCCTGACCCCGCCCATGGACGTCACGCCCGACGTCGGCGACGAGGTCCTGCCCTCGCTCGACGCCGTGCCGGCGCTCGAGACGCAGCCGCTGCTCGACCCCGTCGGCCCCGCGGACGCCCCGACGATCGACACCGTCGAGCCGCTGAGGCCCTACGGCTCCCCGGCCGGGCCCCTGCCCTCGCTCGACGCCCCGACCCCGGCGCCGTCCCCGGCCGATCCGATCGACCCCGGCAGCTACGCCGTCGACCTCGACAGCCAGCTCGGCGGGCCCGTGTCGGGCCACAGCTACCTCGGCACCGCCGACGGCGGCGCCGCCCTGCCCGAGCCGCTGCTCCGGGACGACGTCCCTCTGGCCGCGGCTCCCGAGGCCGCCCTCCCCGAGGCCCCACCGGCCGAGGACCAGGACGAGCTGGCCGCCCGCCGGGACCGGGCCGACGAGGACGTCCGCGCCGCCCAGCGCACCCGGTCCGAGGAGCTCGGCGTGCCCCTCGACTCGCTCAGCCCGGCCGCCGCTCGGGCCCTGGCCGCGGCGGCCTCGGCCGACGACGACGGCGACGACACCGACGCCGGCCGTCGGGTCCTCCGCCGGATCATCAGCACCGGCAAGGGCTGACCACCCGCCCCACCCCGCCGCAACTGGCGATCAGATCCGGCGGCTTCCCGCCC
>DASYLG010000331.1:0-6800 GCA_036009685.1 Iamia sp.
TTCCCGCTGATCGCCCACGCCGCCGAGGTCGGGGCCGACGAGGGGGCGGTGCGCCTGGACACCTGATATCTCGGATATCTACTATCCGAGATATGAGGATGAGCGACGGGGTCGAGTGGGCGGTGCACTGCTGCACCGTGCTGGCCGCGCTGCCGCCCGGCGAGGCCCTGCCCGCCGCCCGCCTGGCCGAGTACCACGAGGTGCCGCCGGCCTACCTGGCCAAGCACCTGCAGGCGATGGCGGCGGCCGGCATCACCACGTCGGTCTCCGGGCCCAAGGGCGGCTACCGGCTGGCCCGGCCGGCCGCCGAGATCACCCTGCTCGACATCGTCCTCGCCGTCGACGGTGAGGAGGCGGCCTTCCGCTGCTCGGAGATCCGCCAGCGGGGGCCGGCCGTCAGCGCCGACCCGACGGCCTACCGCCGGGCGTGCCACATCGCCCGGGCCATGTGGCGGGCCGAGGATGCCTGGCGGGCATCGCTGCGGGAGACGACCGTCGCCGACCTCTTCACCGAGGTCGTCACCACCGTGCCCCACGACGTCCTGATCAAGGGGGCGGAGTGGATCCAAGAGGTCCAGATCACGAGGAGGTCCCGATCGTGAAGGTGTTCCTGACCGGGGGCACGGGCGTCGTCGGCACCCGCGCCCTCCCCGCCCTGGTGGCGGCCGGCCACGAGGTCACGGCCGTGGCCCGCTCGTCGGCCAAGGCCGAGCTGGTCGGACGGCTCGGCGGCACGCCGACGACGGTCGACCTGTTCGACCCCGAGGGCCTTGCCGCCGCCGCGGCCGGCCACGAGGTCGTGGTCAACCTGGCGACCGCCATCCCGCCGATCACGCGCTCGGCCCGCCGGAAGGCGTGGGCGCTGAACGACCGCATCCGCCGGGAGGCGTCGCGCAACCTGGTCGATGCCGCCCTCGCCGCTGGGGCGTCCCGCTACGTGCAGGAGTCGATCTGCTTCCCGTACCTCGACGCCGGCGACCGCTGGATCGACGAGGACAGCCCCGTCGACCACGAGGCCTGGCCCTTCGGCGGGGCGGCGGCCGCCGAGCAGGAGACGGGGCGGTTCACCTCCGCCTCGCCCGATGGTGCCGGTGTCGTGCTCCGCTTCGCCCAGTTCTACGCGGCCGACGCCGGCCACACCGTCACCATGAACCGGACCCTGCGGCGCCGGCTCAACCCGTTCGTGGGCGACCCCGCCGGCTACGTCTCGCAGATCCACGCCGAGGACGCCGGCACCGCGGTGGCCTCTGCCCTGTCGGCCCCGGCCGGGATCTTCAACATCGTCGACGACGAGCCCATGGCGCGCCGGGAGGCCGGCATCGTGGCCGCCGCCGCCCTCGGCGTGAAGCCACCGCTGACCTTCCCCCGATGGGTCTGGAAGACCAGTCCGCCGTCGCTCCAGGCGATCATGCGCTCGCTGCGCGTCTCGCACGACCGCTTCACCGCCGCCACCGGCTGGACGCCGGCCCACCCCTCGATCCGCACGTCCTGGCCATCCTCGGCCCCAACCCCGGAGGCGTCATCGTGACCCTGCTCCGCCGCATCGCCCTGGTCGTCATCCTCGCCGGCTCGCTGGTCGTCGGCCTGTGGGCCCAGGTCTTCCCCCGCTCGTTCTACGACGACTTCCCCGGGGCCGGCCGGGTCTGGGTCGCGGTCGACGGTCCCTTCAACGAGCACCTCGTCCGCGATGTGGGCGGGCTCAACCTGGGGCTGGCCTTCGTGGCCGGGTTCGCGCTGGTGGCCGGCTCGGTGCTGGTGGCCCGGGCCGCCGGCGGCGCCGCCCTGCTCTTCGGCGCACCGCACCTGCTGTACCACGCCACCCACCTCGATCCCTTCGAGACCGGTGACGTCGTCGCCCTCCTCGTCAGCCTGACCCTCGCCGTCCTGGCCGGCGTGTTGGCCCTCGCCGCCCCGACCACCGCCGATGACCACCCTCACCCGGGTGGGGGAGTGGGCGTAGGGGCCGAGGGGGTCGTGGGGGACCATCGGTAGCGTGGCGGGGTGCCTCCGGTCGTCGCTCCGCCGCTGTTCGCCTTCGAGAACACGTTCGTCCGTGACCTGGAGGGGCTGTACGTGCGCTGGGAGGGCGCCGTGGCGCCGGCGCCCCGGCTGGTGGTGCTGAACGACGCCCTCGCCGCCGATCTGGGCGCCGATCCCGAGGCCCTGCGCAGCCCCGCCGGCGTTGCCGTGCTGGCCGGCAGCGTCGCCCCCGAGGGGGCCGAGACGGTGGCCCAGGGCTACGCCGGCCACCAGTTCGGCGGCTACTCGCCCCGGCTGGGCGATGGTCGGGCGCTGCTGCTCGGCGAGGTCCACGACACCGCCGGGCGACGTCGTGACATCCACCTCAAGGGCTCCGGCCGCACGCCCTTCGCCCGCGGTGGCGACGGCAAGGCCGCCATCGGACCCATGCTGCGCGAGTACGTCGTGGCCGAGGCCATGCACGCCCTCGGCATCCCCACCACCCGGGCGCTGGCCGTCGTGGCCACCGGCGAGCAGATCGCCCGCGACACCGGCATGCTGCCCGGCGCCGTGCTCACCCGGGTCGCCGCCAGCCACCTGCGGGTCGGCAGCTTCCAGTACGCCGCCGCCCTCCCCGACCGGACCGTCCTGCGCCGCCTGGCCGACCACGCCATCGACCGGCACCACCCCTCGGCTCGGGAGGCCGACGGCCCCTACCTGGCGCTGCTCGAGCGGGTCGCCGCCGTGCAGGCCGACCTGATCGCCCGGTGGATGCTTGTCGGGTTCGTCCACGGCGTGATGAACACCGACAACATGACGATCTCGGGCGAGACCATCGACTACGGGCCGTGCGCCTTCATGGAGGCCTACGACCCGGCCACCGTCTTCAGCTCGATCGACCACGGCGGGCGCTACGCCTACGGCAACCAGCCCGGCATCGCCCAGTGGGACCTCGCCCGTCTGGCCGAGGCCCTGCTCCCGCTGCTGGCCGAGGAGGCCGGCGACGACGTGGACGCCGCCGTGGCCCGCGCCACCGAGATCCTCGAGCGCTACCCGGCCCTCTACGAGCGGGCCTGGGCCGGCGGGATGCAGGCCAAGCTCGGCCTGGGCGCGCCCGACGAGGTCCTGGTCGCCGATCTGCTGGCCCTCCTCCAGGAGCAGGCCATCGACTGGACGTCCTGGTTCCGGGCGCTGGCCGCCGACCTCCGGGGCGAGCGGGACGCGGCGCGCGGCCTCGCCACCGACATCGTGGCCGCCGACGCCTGGCTCGCCCGCTGGCGGGCCCACGAGCCGGACGCCGACGCCATGGACGCCGTCAACCCGATCTACGTCCCCCGCAACCACCTGGTCGAGGAGGCCCTGGCCGCGGCCACCGACGGCGACGAGGCTCCGCTCCACGAGCTGCTCGCCGTCCTGGCCCGGCCGTTCGACGAGCGCCCCGGTCTCGAGCTCTACGCCCGGCCCGGCCCCGCGACCGCCCGCCCCTACCGCACCTTCTGCGGCACCTGATCCTCGTAGCCTCTGGACGTGGCCCGCACCCCGAGAGACGTCGTCGAGGACCTGTACCGACGGATGCAGGCGGGTGACGCCGGTGCCATGGACGATCTGGTGGCCGTGGACATGGTCAACCACGCGGCCGGACCCCAGGGCCGCGCGGGCCTGAGGGCGATCCTGGACGTCATCGAGACGGACATCGGCCCCGTCGAGGTCGACCACCACCACCTGGTGGCCGAGGGCGAGCTCGTCGCCCACCACATGACGATGCGGGGCCACCATCGGGCCTCGACCATGCCGCTCCTCGCCGGCACCCCCGCGACCGGCCAGACGGTGACGTGGACCTACATGCACCTCTGGCGCGTGGTCGACGGCCAGATCGTCGAGCACTGGGCCTGCCGGGACGACCTCGGGCTCCTCGCCCAGATCGGCGCCTGGCCCCCGCCGCCCTGACCCGGACGGCGACCCCTCGGTTCTGTCAACCCTGGTGCACCGCAGAGGTGCATGGGGATTGACAGAAGCGGACCTACCAGTACTCCTCGAAGTGGATGGTGCCGCGCTGGGTGCGGTGGTCGAGGGTGAAGCCGCCCTGGGTCAGCAGCTCGACGACACCGGTGACCTCGGGGAAGACCGGCGTGCCGTCGACCTCCTCGGGCAGGCCGATCATGGCCGGGTTGCCGCACAGGAACACGTGGGTGGCCGCGGGGTCCAACGAGCCGAGGTCGCCGTCGCGGATCAGGTCCTGGATGTAGCGTTTGGGGACGTCGGGCTCGCGGGTCGGCAGCGGGATGTAGCGGTAGTTGGCGTAGCGCCGGGCCAGCTCGTCGTGCTGGGCCCGGTAGCCGAGGTCGGCCCACTGGCGCACCGACACGGCCGAGACGATCGGGCCGTGGTGGCCCTTGCGCAGCAGCTCGGTGACCATGGCGTTGTGGGGCGCCTCGCCGGTGCCGGTCGACAGGAAGATCGCCGTCCACGACGGGTCGGTGACCGGGCCGAGGGTGTAGCGCCCGGCCACCTTGGGCCCGAGGTAGATGCGATCGCCGGGCCGCTTGAGCGCCAGCCGGGGCGTCAGGCCGGGGACGTTCCCGTCGGTCGGCGGGACGAGGACGATGTAGAACTCGAGCTCGTCGGCCTCGCCGGCCAGGTAGCCGTGCTCGTCGAAGATCGGGTGCGAGATCGAGTACGACCGGCGGACCATCTTGTCCCAGCGGGTGTCGAGGGCGGGATCGACGGCGTCGTCGATGCGCTCCTCCCAGAACCCCAGCCCGAGCGACGCGTACTGGCCGGGCAGGTGCGACACCGACCCGTGGTCGGGCTTCACCCGCAGGACCCACAGGTCCGAGTGGGTGGGCTCGAAGTGGGTGATGGTGGCGTTGTAGTGCTCGGCCCGCAGCTCGTCGATGACGCCGGCGTGCTGGCCCCGGCGGGCGAGGGGCGACGGCGGCGATGGCAGCTCGACCTCGGGGAACACCGTCGTCAGGAGGTCGCGGGCGATGCGCCAGCTCGGCGCCGAGGGCAGGTCGTCGGTCTCGTCGTCCTCGCCCATGAACCACACCCGGCCACTGGCGAGGGCGGCGTCGGACAGGCCGACGTCGGCCGGGGACAGGGCACTGCGCCCGGAGGCGAAAACGACGTGGTCGAACTGGAGGTCCGGGGTCCGGCGGTCGCCGAAGAAGGCCATCGGGTAGCCGTCGACCTCACCGATCTGCGTCGGGATCGAGCGGTACAGCAGGGTGGCCAGGCGCTCGCGCTCGAGCCGGCGGAGGGCGGCGTCGGCCACGGGCGAGAGACGGGTCGGATCCATGCCCCCGGCCGCCAGCACGACGCCGGCGCCCTGGTCGGCGAGGGCGGCGGTGAGCTCGACGGCGTGGTCGGTCATGCCCACGACGAGGACGTCCTCGTCGGCGGGGTGCTCCGGCAAGACGTCGACGGTGACGCGCCCGTTGGCCGAGCTCGGGACGGGCGGCTCCCAGTCACCGGCCGGCCGGCGCTGGGCCACGAGCACGGTCCGGGTCCGGTACGACTGGCGCCCGGTGGTGACGACCAGGTCGTCACCGTCGAGGTCGATCGAGGTGACCGTCTCGCCGTAGGCGGCGTCGAGGCCGTGCTCGCCCACGACGCCGGGCAGGGCCATGGCGGTGCCGGGCTCGAGCACCCGGACGCGGGCCAGGCCGGCACGGCGGGCCGCCACCGCGGTGGACAGGCCGCCGGCGTTGCCGCCGATCACCACCAGGTCGTCACGGGTCGAGGGCATGGCCCGGGAGTCTGCTCCCCCTCCCGCCGCCCCGCCCAGCCCGTCCCTCATCGAGCTCTGTGCGGAACGTGCGATCGGTGATCGCCTTTCGCACAGAGGTCGATGGGTCAGACGTCGAGGAGGGTCTTGCCGATCGTCCGGCGGGCCTCGATGGCGCGGTGGGCGTCGGCCGCCTGCTCCAGCGGGAAGCGCTGGCCGATGACCGGTCGCAACCGGCCGGCCGCCGCCTCCGCCAGCGCCGACGCGGTGAGGGCGGACATCTCCGCCGGTGACGGGCGGCCGCTGTCGAGCAGCGTGACCGACCGCGCCGCCGCCTCGTCCGGCTCGATCACCGTGAACGATCCGCTGGCCATGCCGTAGCGCAGCAACCGCCCGCCGGGCCGGACGAGCTCGAACGCCTCCCGTCCGACGGACCCGCCCACGCCGTCGAGCACGGCGTCGACCGGGGCCAGTCCCGTCGACCAGCCCGGCGCGGCGTGGTCGACGAGCTCCGACGCCCCGAGCGTCCGCACCGCCTCGACCTTGGCCGCCCCGCCGGCCGTCCCGACCACCGTCGCCCCGGCCGCGGCCGCCAGCTGGACGAGCAGCGAGCCGACACCGCCGGCGGCGGCCAGCACGAGGATCCGCTCGCCGGGCTGCGGGTCGACGGTGCGCGCCATGAGGGTCGCCGTCCGGCCGTCGGCCAGCAGGGCGGTGGCGACGTCCAGCGCGAGTCCCTCGGGCACGTCGATCAGCCCGGAGGTCGGCACGGCCACCAGTGAGGCGTAGCCCCCCGACCCGCCCGTCGTCGTCACCACCCGCCGGCCACCGAGCGCCGGCACCGTGCCGCCGACGCCGTTGCCGGGGATGACCGGCGGCGTCGCCGGGAACGGCCCGCGCCCGCCCCGCACCTGGGTCTCCACGAAGGTGATCGACGCCACCTCCACCTCGACCAGCACCTCATCGGGGCCGGGCACCGGGTCCGGCGTCTCCCGCGCCACCAGCACCTCGGGGCCGCCGATCTCATCCATCCACACGGCGCGCATGGCGGCAGCCCACCACCTCAAGCCTTCTCGAAGTCAACTAGAACGTGTTCTATGGAGATCACGGGTCA
>DASYLG010000332.1:0-14642 GCA_036009685.1 Iamia sp.
CCGAGGCGTCGAGTGCACCCCCGGCATCGACCGGCGCGGTGGCCACCACGACGGACCGGGTCTGGCCGTAGGCGGCCTCGGCGGCGGCCGCCCGCCGGAGGGCTCCGTGGACGAAGCCGGCGGTGAGCACCGTCAGGGCGACGGCGGCGATGTACCAGGGGAGGGCCCGGCGGGGGAGCCGGGCTCGGAGGGGTCGCAGAGAGCGACGGGACCGGAACGGGGGCATGGACGCGTCCTTCTTCGGGGTGATCGACGGGGGAAGCGTCCGCCTCCTGGCCGCGGCACCGGCGGAGGCGTGCGCCCCGGTGTGCCCACCGATCGCCGACGACAAACATGTGTTCGCCGCCGAGGGACGGGGTAGGACTACGTCGGCAGGTCGGGCGACAGGCCGCCCGGCGCATCGGCACATGCGCACGACCGGGAGACCGGGATCGCCGCCAGAGCGGCCAGCAGGACGTGGCGCAGCTTCGGGATGTTGGCCTCGAACGTGGCGAACACCTCGGCCTGGGTCACCGGGGCGACGCCCGGGTCGTCGTCGACCCCGGTGTCGTAGTCGGTGATCAGGGCGGCCGAGGCGTAGCAGAGCCCCAGCTCCCGGGCCAGGGCGGCCTCGGGCATCTGCGTCATGTTGATCACCGTGGCTCCCTGCTGGCGGTGCAGACGGGACTCGGCCCGGGTGGCGAAGCGGGGTCCCTGGATGACGACCACGGTCCCGCCGTCGTGGACCACCAGCTCACCTTGGGCGGCGCCGGCCAGCAGCGAGGCCCGGAGGGTCGGGCAGTAGGGATCGGCCAGCGAGACGTGGTTGACCGTCGGGCCGTCGAAGTAGGTGTCGGGCCGGCCCGACGTGCGGTCGACGGCCTGGTCGAGCACGACGAGGTGGCCAGGGTGCAGGTCGGGGTGGAGCGAGCCGGCGGCGCACGGTCCCAGCACCGCGGTCACGCCGAGCGAGCGGAGGGCCCACAGGTTGGCCCGGTACGGCACCAGGTGGGGCGGGAACCGATGGCCGGGCCCGTGGCGGGGGAGGAAGGCGACGGTGCGGCCGGCGACCTCGGCCAGCTGGATCGGTCCCGAGGGTGGTCCCCAGGGCGTGTCGATCGAGACCGACGAGACGTCGTCGAGGAGGGCGGTGAAGCCGGACCCGCCGATGACGGCGAGGTCCGCGGTGGGAGGCGACGTCACGAGCTCGACGAGCTGGTGCTGCTGCTCTCCTTCTTGGGCGTGCTCTTCGACGAGTCGGACGACGTCGAGGAGTCGGACGACGAGGAGGAAGACGAAGACGAGGAGGACGTGTCCGACGACGAGGTCGACGAGCTGTCCTTCTTGTCGGACTTCTCGCCCTTGTCCGTCTTGTCCCCGTTCGACGACGAGCTGGCCGAGGCGCCCGTGCGGCTGTCGGTCTTGTAGAAGCCACTGCCCTTGAAGGAGATGCCGACGTTCCCGAACAGCTTCTTCAGGGTGCCGCCGCACTCGGGGCACTCGGTGAGGGCGTCATCGGTGAAGGACTGGTAGGCGTCGAACGTGTGCGAGCAGTCCTTGCAGCGGTACTCGTAGGTGGGCATCGGCGTCTCCGCGTTGGCACTCTCCCGGTGGGACTGCCAGCGTACCGGCGTCGGCCGATCCGTCCGCAACCGTGGCCCCGCCGCCCCGCGCAGTAGAACAGGGCCGTGCAGACCCCGCGCACCGTCACCACGGCCGTCATCCCCGCGGCCGGCCTCGGCACCCGCTTCCTGCCGGCCACCAAGGCCCAGCCCAAGGAGATGCTGCCGGTCGTCGACAAGCCGGCGATCCAGTACGTGGTCGAGGAGGCGGTCCGGGCCGGGATCGACGACATCCTCATCATCACCGGCCGGGGCAAGCGCAGCCTCGAGGACCACTTCGATCGCAACTTCGAGCTCGAGTACTTCCTCGGCGAGAAGGGCAAGCACGACCAGCGCGACCAGCTGGTCGACATCGCCGAGCTGGCCGACATCCACTACGTGCGCCAGGGCGAGCCGCTGGGCCTGGGCCACGCCATCTCGGTGGCCCGCAAGCACGTCGGCGACAACCCCTTCGCCGTGCTGCTGGGCGACGAGTGGATGCGCGAGGACACCCCGCTGCTGGAGGGGATGATCGCCACCTACGAGCGCTACAACCGCTCGGTCATCGCCCTCCAGGAGGTCTCGCCCGAGGAGATCTCCCGCTACGGCTGTGCCAAGCCGGAGCCCGTGTCCGACCATCTCGTCCAGATCCTCGACCTGGTCGAGAAGCCGGACCCGGCGGTGGCCCCGTCGAACCTGGCCGTGATGGGCCGCTACGTCCTCACCCCCGAGATCTTCGACGCCCTGGCGCGGATCGAGCCCGGCTCCGGTGGCGAGCTCCAGCTCACCGATGCCATCGCCCTGCTCCTCCAGGACCAGGCCGTGTACGGCTACATCTTCACCGAGGGCCGCTACGACACGGGCCAGGTGCTCGACTACCTCAAGGTCATCGTCGAGCTGGCGTCCGAGCGCGAGGACCTCGGCCCCGAGTTCCGCACCTTCCTCTCCGACTTCGTCCGCCAGCGCGACCTCTAGGACACCGCCGTCGGCGGGCACCGTCGCACCACCCTTGCCCACTACTGCGCTATGCGTCATAGTGGCGCCGTGGACACCAGCCAGATGCTGCGGGGGGCGCTCGACCTCGTGGTGCTGGCGGTCCTGGCCGACGAGGACGGCTACGGCTACGACGTCCTGCGCCGCCTCCGCGACGCCGGGCTCACCGAGGTCGGCGATGCCTCGGTCTACGGCACCCTCCGGCGGCTGTCGAAGGCCGGTCACCTGCGCTCGTACACGGCCCCGTCGGCCGAGGGCCCCGACCGCCGCTACTACGGGCTGACCCCATCGGGGCGGGAGGAGCTGACGCTCGGGACCAAGGCGTGGCGGACCTTCTCCGACGCCGTCGACGACATCATCGCAAGTCCCGTCCCAGGGAGGACCCCATGACCGGTGAGCAACGAGAGATCTCCTCGGCAGGGCCTCGGAGGGAACCCCACCGATCCTCTGGGTCGCCTCGCCTGGCGGCTCGGCTCCGTCCCGTCCCGGGGAGGACGCCATGACGACCGTGCAACCCGACCCCCTGCTCGAGGCCTACGTGCTGCGGGTCGGCGCCGCCCTGGGCGACGTCGAGCCGACCGAGCGCCACGCGCTGCTGGCCGACCTCCGGCTCCACCTCGACGAGGTGGTGCGCGAGGACGTCCGGCGTCTCGACGACATCGTCGGCCCGCCCGAGGTCTACGCCGAGGAGCTGCGGGCTGCGGCCGGGCTGACCGCGCCGGCGCCGGCGCTGGTCCCACCCCCGGACCCGCCGATCCCGCCGACGGCCGCGGCGTGGCCGTGGGTGCGCGACCAGATGGGGCGGGCGGGGCGGGTCGTCGCCGAGGGCTGGCGGGACATCCTCGAGGCCGCTCGCGAGGCGGCGCACAACGAGCCGGCCTGGTGGCTCCTGCGCGCCTTCCTCGCCGTCCACGCCCTCGGCGCCATCACCTTGGGCGGCCAGGCTCACTGCTCCTGCCGAGGGTCCTGGGCCAGTGGTCCTGGGGTCTGATCGCCGCCTTCGCCTGCGCCGTCATCTCGGTGCGGGTCGGGCGGGATCCCGACCGGGTGCCCTTGCGCGTCGTCCGCATCGCCAACGTGGTGATCGTGGTGATCGGAGGCATCGCCGTCCTGCAGCTGGGTGTGGCCTGAGGCCGGACGTCAACCATCGCCGGCGTCCGCCCGTCTCAGGTACGTGATCGACGAGACGGTGACGGGATCGGGCGTGGACGCGCTGCGGGCGGCCTACGACGCCCACGCCCGGTCGCTGCTGCGCCTGGCCGTCGCCCTCACCGCCGATCCGGCCCTGGCCGAGGATCTCGTCCACGACGCCTTCGTCCGCCTCCACCGGGCGGCCAGCCCGCCGGCACCGGAGGCCGAGGGTGCCTACCTGCGGCGGATCGTCACCAACCTGGCCCACGACCACCACCGCCACGGGACGGTCGTGCGCCGGCTGGCGCCCGCGCCCGGCGACCCGGCCCCCTCGGCCGAGCTCGACGCCCTCGGTGACGATCGGGCCCGGGCGGTGGCCGTCGCCGTCGCCGCCCTGCCGGCCCGCCAGCGGGACTGCGTCGCCCTCCACTACTTCGGCGGGCTCACCGACACCGCCGTCGCCGCCGAGCTCGGCATCTCCGCCGGCTCGGTCAAGACCCATCTGCACCGAGCCCGCGCCACCCTCGCCCTCACCCTGGAGGACCACCGATGACCGACGTCGACCAGATCCTGCGCGACCACGCCACCGCCGCCGACCGCGCCGAGCCGGCGCCCGACGGCTGGGACCGCCTCGTCGCCCGGCTGGAGGACGAGCCGCCGATCATCGTGCCGATCGACGGGCGAGGGGCACCGGCCCCGACCCGCCGGCCGGGCCGGTGGGCGCTCGCCGCGGCGGCGGCGATCATCACGGTCGTGGTCGTCGCCGGCGCCGTGGCCCTCAGCCGCCCGTCGGGCGACGCCGACGACCTGATCCGCCCGGCCGCCACCACCGCCGCACCCACCACCGCCGCACCCACCACCGCCCCGGCCCCGACGGAGACGATCACGGTGCCGACCACGGAGCCGGGCGAGGAGCCCTACACGGGTCGGCCCCCGTACGACGGTCCGCCGATGCCCGATCGCATCGTCGCCATCGTCGACCACGACGGCGACGGCCTCGCCGACCTGGTCCGTCTCACCGGCATCGGTGCCTACGAGGACGTCGAGGGCCCGGGCGGCACGACCGCCACCGGCCTGCGGGAGCCCGAGGTCACGATGCTGCTCCCCGGGTCGGCCGTCGCCCCCGACCGCATCGTGACGATCGATGTCGGCCCCGGCGAGCTGGCCTATGTCGGGGTCGGCGACGAGGTGCGGGCGATCGGCGTGGCCGACGGCGTGGATCACGGGCCCGTCGGGGAGGGCAGGGAGCCCGCCGTGTCCGGGGACGGGGACGTGCTGGCCACGATCGTGGGGAACGACATCCACGTCGACCCGGTCGGCCCGAGGCCGCCGACCGTGTACGAGGGCCCCGCCGACGGCGAGGTGACCCGGGTGAGCCTGTCGCCGGATGGCACCCGCATGGCGCGCGAGGTGGTGACGCGCGTGGCCGACGGCCTCATCGCGTCGACCTCCGTCGAGGTCACCGAGCTGGCCGGCACCGGGGGGTGGGAGTCGGTGGAGAGATCGTCGGGCATCGCCCTTCCGGTCTTCATCGGTCCCGACGACCTGGGCGTCGGTCTCGACACGAGCAGCGGCAGCGGGGGCCAGGTCATCGCCGGCTGGGTGGGGATGGCGGACCTCACCACCGGGAAGGTGCAGGCATCGGTCGGCATCCCCGCCGTCGACATCGACGCCACGCCCGACGGGGGGTGGGTCATCGCCGACTTCGACGGTGGGCTGCGGGCCTACTACGCGCAGGACGGGTGGCTCTGGGACAGCGGCACGATCCTGCAGCTCGACGGTCTGGTCGACGCCGCCTGGTGAGACGGCCCGCGGGGTGCGGTCGGCGGGCAGGTACCGTCGGGCGTCATGCGTCCGCTGAGCGAGGTCCGTGACCTGGTCCTGGCTCGCTGTCCGCGGCTCGCCCCCGAGGAGCTCCCGCTCCTCCGGGCGCGCGGCTGCGTCGTGGTCGACGACGTGGTGGCCGACGCCGACCTGCCCGGCTTCGCCAGCTCGGCCATGGACGGCTTCGCCGTGCGCGCCGCGGATGTGGCCTCGGCCACCGAGGACATCCCCGTCGTCCTCGACGTGCTGGAGACGGTGATGGCGGGCCAGGCGTCGTCGCGCACCGTCGGGGCCCGCCAGGCCATCCGGATCATGACCGGGGCGCCGGTGCCCGCCGGGGCCGACGCCATCGTGCCCGTCGAGCGATCGCGCTTCTCCGAGGGCACCCGCGACCGCGACGAGACGGTGGCCATCCTGGCCACGACCGAGGTCGGCCAGCACCTGCGGGGCGCCGGCGACGACGTGCGGGCCGGCACCGTCGTCATCCCGGCCGGCACCGTCCTGACCGCCCCGCTCATCGGCGTGCTGGCCGCCATCGGCCGGATCACGGTGGAGGTCGTGCCCCGGCCCCGGGTCGGCGTCATCTCCACCGGCGACGAGCTGGTCGAGGCGCCACGGGCCCTCGCCGTGGGCCAGATCCGCGACTCGAACCGGCCCATGCTGCTGGCCCGGGTGGCCGAGTCGGGCTGCGACCCGGTCGACCTGGGCTGGGTGCGCGACGACGTCGATGCCGTGGCCGCCAGCCTCCACCGCGCCGCCTTCCGCTGCGACCTGATCATCACCTCCGGTGGGGTGAGCATGGGCGAGGCCGACGTGGTCAAGCTGGTCCTCGACCGCATGGCCGACCCCGAGTGGATCCAGGTCGCCATCCGCCCGGCGAAGCCCTTCGCGGTGGCCGCCGTCGACGGGGTGCCGCTGCTCGGGCTGCCGGGGAACCCGGTGTCGTCGCTGGTCAGCTTCGAGGTCCTGGCCCGGCCCGCCCTCCGGCAGATGGCGGGGCTGCCTCCCGACGACGGGCGCCAGGTGCGGGCCCGAGCGGGCGTCGCCCTCGACCGGCGGCCCGACGGCAAGGACCATCTGGTCCGGGTGACCCTGGGCCACGTCGACGGCGTCCTGACCGCCACGCCCGTCGCCGCCCAGGGCAGCCACCAGCTGTGGGCGACGGCCCAGGCCCAGGGACTGGCGCGGCTGCCCGACGGGTTCGGGGTCGCCGCCGGCGACGAGGTCGACGTCCAGGTCCTCGACCTCGACGCGCTCGTGCCTCGCCGCCCGTAGGGTGGGACGGTGATCCGCCCTCTCGTCGACGGGCACGGCCGCGTGCACCGTGACCTGCGCATCTCGATCACCGACCGCTGCAACCTCCGCTGCACCTACTGCATGCCGGCCGAGGGCATGGTGTGGCAGCCCCGCCACGAGCTGCTGTCCTTCGAGGAGATCGAGCGGCTGGCCGGCGTGATGGTCGAGCGTCTCGGCGTCGACGCCATCCGCCTCACCGGGGGCGAGCCGACGCTGCGGGCCCACCTGCCGGTGCTGGTCGAGCGGCTGGCCCGGCTGGGCACCGACCTCAGCATCACCACCAACGCGACCATCCTCGACCGCATGGCCGCCGACCTGGCGGCCGCCGGGCTCAAGCGGGTGAACATCTCGCTCGACACCCTCCAGCGCGACCGCTTCGTCGCGCTCACCCGCCGGGACGAGCTCGACCAGGTTCTGGCCGGCATCGAGGCCGCTCTCGTCGCCGGGCTGGCCCCGGTGAAGCTCAACGTGGTGGCCATGCGGGGCGTCAACGAGGACGAGATCGTGGACCTGGCCGCCTTCGGGCGCGACCGGGGCATCGGCGTCCGCTTCATCGAGTTCATGCCCCTCGACGCCTCGGGCGAGTGGGAGGCGGGCGCCGTGGTCACCCAGGCCGAGATCGTCGGGGCCATCGACGCCGTCTTCCCCCTCGACGCCGTGCCCCGGGGATCGGCCCCCGCGTCGCTCTGGCGCTACCGCGACGGCCGGGGCACCGTCGGTGTGATCCCCAGCGTCACCAACCCCTTCTGCGGCGACTGCGACCGCATCCGCCTCACCGCCGACGGCAAGCTCCGCACCTGTCTGTTCGCCACGGCCGAGACCGACCTGCGGGACCTCATGCGCAACGGCGCCCCCGACGAGCACCTGGCGTCCGTCGTGGCCGCGGCCGTGGGCGAGAAGGGCCCCGGCCACCTCATCGGCCAGCCCGCCTTCATCCGCCCGCGCCGATCGATGAGCCAGATCGGCGGCTGAGCGCCCTCCCGTCGCGCCTCCCGCCCCCGGCGACGGAGCGGGCCGCCCTCGGGGCGTAGCATCCGGGCATGCCCGATCGCGGACTGACCCACCTCGACCCGCTCGGGCGTGCCCGCATGGTGGACGTGACGCCGAAGGACCCCACCCACCGGCGGGCCGTCGCCCGGGGCCGGGTCTACATGCACCCGGAGACGACCTCGCTGGTCGCTCGGGGCGGGGTGGGCAAGGGCGACGTGCTGGCCGTGGCCCGGGTGGCCGCCATCCAGGCCGCCAAGCGGGCCTCGGACCTCATCCCGCTGTGCCACCCGCTCCTCGTCGGGGCGGTGCTGGTGAACTTCCGGATCGAGGACACCTTCATCGAGGTCGAGGCGCACGTCGACACCGTCGATCGCACCGGCGTCGAGATGGAGGCCCTCACCGCCTGTGCCGTCGCCGCCCTCACGATCTACGACATGTGCAAGTCGGCCGACCGCTCGATGACCATCGGCGACATCGCCCTGTGGGAGAAGACCGGCGGCCGCTCCGGCGTGTACCGCCGCGAGCCCGAGCCCGGGCTCGACCAGTCGATCGACAGCGTCCTGCTCGACCACGCCCGCAGCACCGTGGGTGACGGGGTCACCGACGGTGAGCCGGGTGACGGATCGCCGGGGATGATCGGGCCTGCGGGGCTGGGCGATCCGGCCGAGGTCTGAGCCATCGGCGCTGGTCAGAGCGGCCCCCCGACCCGTCAGTCCACCGTCAGGTCACCCGCCGGGCTGGCCCTCGCCACGATTTCGTAGTAGAACCGTCACATTCAGCGGGCGTGACGACGAGGTCACGCAGCGCGAACTCCGACCCACCGCTCCTGTCCGCCATCCACCAGTGATGGCGACCGCACAGGTACGGTCCTGACAGAGAGAGCCGACCTGGAGAATGGGTGTGCCGGTCCTGATCCTCCTGGCCATCGTCTGGGCCATCGTCTTGGTGCCACCGCTGGTGCGCAACCGGGCCGATCTGCGTCCCGGTTCGTCGGTCTCCAGCTTCCGTCAGGACCTTGCCGTCATCGGCCGGACGTCGCCCACGCCGCTCCGGCCGCCCTCGCTGCCCGGTGTCGCACCGACGGCCCGCCTCTACGGTCCCTCCGGCGCCACCCTCCCCGGCACGCCCGCCGGCCGATCGGCCGCCCGCAAGCGTCGCCGCGACGTCCTGTTCACCCTGGGCGGCGTCGCCGGCTTCACCCTGCTGCTGGCCCTCGCCTTCGGCGGGCCCATGCTCCTGCTCCACCTCCTCGCCGACCTGGCCCTCGGCGGCTACGTCTACCTGCTGGTGCAGATGCGCAAGCTGGCCGAGGAGCAGGCCGTCAAGGTCCGCTACCTGGCGGCCCCGCCGCAGAGCCAGCCCCGCCTGGTCGCCGTCCGCAACACCGCCTCGGGCTGACCGGGCTCCGCCCGGCGCCGACGCTCCCCGGCCACACCGACGCGAGACGCTCGACCGTGGCTGAGACGGCAGACACCCGCGCCCGGCTCGAGGGCATCACCGACACCATCCGGGTCGGGCTGAGCGCGGCGCACGAGGCCCGCGAGGCCGCCCTCCCGGCGTGCCGGGCCACGATCCGCAGCGCCTCCCGCGCCATCCGCGCCATCCACCGGGGCGAGGCGGCCGCCGCCGGTGCCCACGCCGCCGAGGCCGAGGCCTCGCTGCGGTCGGCCCAGCGCACGCTGGCGCCCTTCCCGGCCGTGGCCCACGGCGGCTTCCTCCACGACGCCGAGAAGGAGCTGGCCGAGGCCCGGCTCACCGCCGCCCTCGTCGCCGGCGAGCCCGTCCCCGGGCCCGACGAGCTCGGCGTCGATCCGACGGCCTGGATGCGGGGCCTGTGCGAGGCGGCCAGCGAGCTGCGGCGGAACCTGCTCGACCGGCTGCGGGAGGGCGACCTGGCCCGGGGCGAGGCCCTCCTCGGCGCCATGGACGACGTCTACGACGTCTTGTCGCTGGTCGACTATCCCGACGCCCTCACCCACGGCCTGCGCCGTTCGCTCGACCAGCTCCGGGCCGTCCTCGAGCGCAGCCGGGGCGACGTCACCACGACGGTGCTCCAGACCCGCCTGCAGCGGGCCATCGAGGGCTCGGACTAGATCGTCGGGTGCGGGCTAGCAGCCCTGCATGAACACCTGGACGGTGTAGACGCGGTTGCCGGCCGTGGCGAAGCCCACGCCGACGTACTTCCACTTGCTGTTCAAGATGTTGGCCCGGTGCCCGGTGGACTTCATGTAGGCGTCCTCGACCGAGGCGGCCGAGGAGCCGTAGCCGACGTTCTCACCCAGGCTGCGCCAGCAGCTGGGGACGCCGGAGGAGAGGTTCGAGTGCGACAGCTTGCCGTCCCGAGCGATCTTCTCGGCCCAGGCCTGCGCCTTGGCGTTGAGCTGGTCGTGGGTCGGGAGGCTGGAGAGGCGGTTGGTCTTGCGATCGGTGTTCATCTCGTTCTGGACCGCCGTCTGCCCCTCGGACATGCAGCCCGCGAACACGAGCACGAGGGCCAGAGCCAGGGCCGCCACCTGGATCGAGCGTCGGTGGATCTTCCGCAGCATCATCGTCGACCATCGGTCCGGATCCCATCGCTGTGAGTGCCCGACACCGCGAATCCCGTCACCCAGCGTGATTTTGGGCCGTTCGACCCCCCGCCTGATCGGGTGGGAGGGCCCACGGGGCACGGACTAGGGTGGCCCTCCCTCCGGGGGTGTAGCTCAGTTGGCTAGAGCGCTTCGGTCGCATCGAAGAGGCCGTGGGTTCGAATCCCATCACCTCCACTCCTTCTCCAGGCCCGAGAAGCCCCAGGTCAGCGATCCGCACTCGATGAGGCCCGGATGCGTCCGCAGTTCCGTGCTTCAGGGTCGGTCCGATCCGCTCCGGGCGCCGCGAGGTCGGGCGGTTCGGTGGCGAAGCCGCTGTGCCTTTCGCCGAGTGCGACCGGGTGCGTCGGGGTACGACCGGCGGGACCCCGAACCGCCGCGGAGGATGCACTGATGCGCGACCTGCCCGACGACATGTGGATCGATGCCAACGGCGCGCCGACCGAGCTGCACCGGACCGACGGCATCGAGGTCGTCGTCCACCACGACGACATCCCCGAGAAGGACCGGATGACGGTCGACGGCATCCCGTGCACGACGCCGCTCCGAACCTTGATCGATCTCGCTCCCGAGCTGAGCGACGACGAGCTGCACCGGGCCGTGGAGGACTGCCTCTCGCGCCGACTCTTCACCGTCGACGAGGCGAAGGCGAGGATTGAGGAGGACGACATGCGCGACCGGTCCGGAGCCCGATTGCTCGAGAAGGTGCTGGGCCCGGGCTCGACCCACTGAAGCGGGGCCGCCGGTGCCGCGACCGGTGATCAGGCGCGAAGGTGACGGGCGAGGGCAGGCACGGATCCGGTCGCGATCTGCCACACCTGGTCAGGATCGATGCGGTGATAGTGGTGGGCGAGGAGGATTCTCAGCGCGGTGATGTCGCGCCAGGCGACCTCTGGGTGCGCGGCATGGAGCTCGTCCGAGAGGGCGTTGCTCGCCTCGCCGATGATCTCGAGCAGTCGCTCGGCGGCCCGAACGTGAAGCGCACTGCGGAGGAACCGCTTCTGGCCCACGGCCTCCGCTAGCTCCGCAGCGGCGTCGAGGATGTCAGCAACGCGCTCCTCGTCGGACCGGCTCAAAGCGTGATCGCCTCGCGGCGGATGTGCTCGTCGCGGTCCTTGAGGCCACCGGCGGACACGACGTCGACGGAGACGCCCAAGAGCGCTTCGAGCTCCTCGCTGATGTGGAGCAGGTCGAAGAGGGAGCTGCCCGGCTCGAACTCGACGAGGAGGTCGATGTCGCTCGTCGGCGACTCATCCCCGCGAGCGACGGAGCCGAACACCGCCACCGTGCGGCCGTGGTGCCGCTGAACCACCTCGCGGATCTCGGTCCGCTTGGCCTCGATCAGCTCACGACGCTCTCCCACGTGGCCAGGCTATCGCTCGCCCGATCGAGGCGGCGTGAGAGGTTCTGGTCGAACAGGAGCTTCACGCAGGGGTGACGAGGCGGCGCTCGCGCAGGGCGGCGAACTCGAGGGCGGCACGGATGTGGGCCTCGGTCAGCTCGGGGAAGTCCGCCACGATCTCCTCGTGGGTCATCCCGCTCGCCAGGTACTCCAGGACGTCGTAGACCGCGATCCTCGTGCCCACGAAGCACGGCTTGCCGCTCCGCACACCGGGGCGCACGTCGATGAGTCCGGTCAGATCCACGAGGCAAAGCCTACCGATCGGGCTGCGAGCAGACGCTGAGGGCTTTCGGACGACCGAGAGGCGTGGGCGAGGCACGGGCCTCGGCGGGTCTCGCCGTCGTCCCTGGTCAGCGGCCCGAATGACGAGACGGTTACTCGGTCGCATCGACGAGGCCGTGGGTTCGAATCCCTCACCTCCACTCCTTTCCAGCCCCGAGAAGCCCAGGTCAGCGTCACGGCGCGGCTCGAAGCCCATGGTCGCGGGCGTCACGAGGCACGGGGGGCGACCTGGCGGTGGGCCGACTCGAGCAGCTCGGCGATCTCGTCCCAGTCGACCCGACCGTCGAGCCGGAGGGCCATCCAGCCTCGATCGCCGTGATGGGGGGAGGGGGCGAAGCGCCGCCGGCCGACGCGGAAGCGGGGTCGGTCCTGGAGCCCCGCCTCCTGGACGTCGCGGAGCGCCAGGCAGATGGTCCGGATGCGCGCCAGCGCCACGTCGTCGAGAGCGCTCGGGTCGGTGGACATCGATCACCAGTCTGGCCGGGGGTCGGGGGCGGGGGCGGGGGGCTACCGTCGGCGCCGAGGGTCCAGGACGGGCCTCGGCTGTCGACCACGGGCGGGTCGCGGCGATCCCCTACGGAAGTGGAGCGACATGGCTGACATCTCGAAGTTCGTGGACAAGGCGTACGTGGACAAGGAGCCGGCCGAGATCGCCGACGCCCCGGTCGACGCCCTGAAGGGCGTGTCCGAGGGCGACGCCGTGCATCTCAAGGAGGCCTTCAACATCACGACCGTCCGCGACCTGGCCGAGCACAAGTTCGTCCGCTGGGCGCAAGCGATCACCACGCTCGCCGACTGAGCGTCGGCCCCTCCGCGCCGGGCGGCGCGGCGCCGGGGTCACGTGGCTACGGTCGGGGCGTGCGGGTCGACATCGGGGGTGGCGTCCGGCTGTTCGTCGACGTCGACGGTCTCGGCCTGGTGCCGGACGGGCCGACGATGGTCGAGCGGCCGACCGTCGTGCTGCTGCACGGCGGACCCGGCTTCGACCACTCGTCGTACAAGGGCGCCTCCTCGATGGACCTCACCGACGTGGCCCAGGTCGTCTACTACGACCACCGGGGCAACGGCCGCAGCGATCCCGGATCGAGGGACGACTGGACGCTGGACGTCTGGGCCGACGACATCGTGCGCCTCTGCGATGCCCTCGGCATCGAACGACCCATCGTCATCGGCGAGTCCTTCGGTGGCTTCGTGGCCCAGCGCTACCTGGCCCGTCACCCCGACCACCCCCGACGGGTCGTGCTGAGCTGCACCTCGCCCCGCTTCGACGTCGATCTCGTCGCCGCCGCCTTCGAGCGGGTGGGGGGCGGGGAGGCGGCGAGTGCCGCCCGCCAGTTCTGGACTCGGGGAACGGAGGCGATCGGCGACTACCTCCAGCACTGCATGCCGCTGTACAGCGTCGAGCCGCCCGACGCCGAGGCCCTGTTCCGAGCGGTCGTGAACCTCGACGTGATGGCCCACTTCCAGGCTGGCGAGCAGCAGACGTTGGCGCTCGGCCCGGGTCTGGCCGCGGCGACCTGTCCGGTGCTCGTGGCGGGGGGTGAGCTCGACCCGGTCTGCCCCATCCAGATGAGCGAGGAGATCGTCGCCGCCCTCGTCGGGGCCGACGTGACGTTCCTGCGCATCCCCGATGCGAGCCACGACGACGTGGGCCGGCGGGCCGAGTCCGCCATCCGCTCGTTCATCACCGCCTGACGCGCCTCAGCACGGGCTCAGCGGCACGGCCGCCGACGGCGTCATGGTCCGGGGACACCGCTACCCCAAGAGGAGTCCCCGTGACCACGCCCCCCGCCTCCGCCTCGGAGCACGACGTCGGCCGCACCGGCGTCCTGTTCTCGATGTGTCTCGCCCTCGTCCTCGTCGTGGCCTCGGTCTCGAGCGTCAACCTGGCGCTGACCGGGATCAGCGTCGACCTGGGCACGACCAGCTCGCAGCTCACGTGGGTGGCCGACGGCTACACGGTGGCGCTCGCCGCCCTCGTGCTGCCCTTCGGCGCCCTCGGCGATCGGATCGGCCGGCGCCGGCTCCTGCTCGTCGGCACCGTCGTGTTCGGCCTCGCCGCCCTCGGGGCGGCCGCCGCCCAGTCGCCCCAGGCCCTGATCGGGTCCCGGGTCCTCATGGGCCTCGGCGCCGCCATGATCATGCCGGGGACGCTGTCCACCATCACCGCCGTCTTCCCGCCCGACAAGCGGGCCCGGGCCGTGAGCGTCTGGGCCGGGTTCGCCACCTCGGGCGCCGTCCTGGGGATGCTCGGCTGCGGTCTCATCCTCGAGTGGAGCAGCTGGCGAGCGGCCTTCGTGGCGACCGCGGTGCTGGCCGCCGTGGCCTTCGTCGCCGCCCTGGTCCTGGCCCCGAACACGTCCGACCCGGAGGAGGCGGTGATCGACGCCCCCGGCTTCGTGCTCTCGGCGCTGGGCATCGGCGCCCTCATCTTCGGGATCGTCGACGGGGCGGAGGCGGGCTGGACCACCCCCGGCGCGATCGGCGGCCTGGCCGTCGCCCTGGTCTCGCTCGGCGTCTTCACCTGGTGGGAGATGCGGACGCGGCGGCCGATGC
>DASYLG010000333.1:0-4437 GCA_036009685.1 Iamia sp.
GCCTCGCTGCGCTCGGCGCTGAAGGTCCTCCCAGAGGCGGACGGCTCGTTCCTCGCCGCCACGCCTCTTCGTGTGGGGGTTCCCCCCACGCCCCCTGCGGCTGCGCCGGGCTGCGGGTCTTCTGCGGGCGATCCAATCGGCTGGCGGGCGAGCGTCGTCTGCCTGACGCTGGCTGCGGCTCGTCTCAGGCCGGCGTGACGGTGACGGGGATGCCGTTGAGGACGGCGTTGCCGGAGACGGCGTCGACGACTGTCTCGTCGGTGAGGATGTTGCTGTTGACGCCGGCGTGGCGGCCGGCGACCTCGAGCTGCACGCCGGGCCCGCCGTGACCCCAGCCGTGCGGGAGGCTGACGACGCCGGGGCGGATGGCGTCGGTGACCTCGACCGGGGCGGTGAGCGACCCGACCCGGCTGGTGACGGTGGCGTCGGACCCGTCGGCCAGGCCCAGCCGGACGGCATCGTCGGGGTGGACGTGCAGGGTGCAGCGGGCCTTGCCCTTCACCAGCACCTCGACGTTGTGCATCCACGAGTTGTTGGAGCGGACGTCGCGCCGCCCGACCAGGTGCAGCGCGCCCTCGACGACCGGTCGCTCGAGCACCGACGCCAGCCGGGAGATGTCGGCCAGGATCGGCTCGGGCGCCATCTCGACCTTCCCGCTCGGCGTGCGCAGCACCTCGGGCAGCCGGGGCGCCAGCGGACCGAGGTCGATGCCGTGGGGCGCGTCGCGGAGCCGGTCCAGCGTCAGTCCCTCGGGGCGGGCGCCGAAGGCATCGCCGTAGGGACCGACCCGCAGCATCAGGTCGAGGACCCGCTCCGGACCGGGCACCTCGCCCAGGGCGGCCGTGAGCTCCTCGGGGTCGCGGCCGTGGACGGGACCGTGCTCGTCGGCCACGGCCGCCGCCACCAGGCTGTCGAGCACCAGCCCCTCGACCAGGGCGGGATCGGCGGTGGCGCCCATCCCCTGGAGGGCCAGGGCCAGGCGGGCCAGCACCTCCCACTCGTCGGGTTGGCCCGGGGCCCGGGCCAAGACCGGCTCGCTCCAGTTGGCCACGTTGCGGATCGCCAGCTGGAGGAGGGCCAGGTCGTAGTGGGACTTCTCCAGGGCACTCGGCACCGGGAGGATGACATCGGCGTGGCGGGTGGTCTCGTTGACGTAGATGTCGACGCTGACCATGGCGTCGAGCCCGGCCAGGGCGGCATCGAGACGACCGCTGTTCGGCGTCGAGCAGACAGGGTTGCCGGCGATGGTGACCATGGCCCGGATCTGGCCCTCGCCCGGCGTGTCGATCTCCTCGGCCAGGGCCGAGGCGGGCAGCTCGCCCAGCGACTCGGCCAGACCCCGCACCCGGCTGTGCCGCTTGCCGATGCGGACGCCCCGACCGATCCCGGGCTCACCCCGGGTGGTGGGCGACCCGGCGGCGGGACGGGTGAACATGGCCCCGCCGGGGCGGTCGAGGTTGCCGGTGAGGGCGTTGAGCACGTCGACCAGCCAGGAGGCGATGGTGCCGAACTCGGCAGTCGTCGTGCCCATGCGGCCGTAGACCGCAGCGGTGGGCGCGGCGGCCAGGTCGCGGGCCAGGCGGCGGATCACGTCGGCGGCGATGCCGGTGGCCGGGGCGACGGCCTCGGCGGTGAACGGGGCGACGGCGGCGCAGGCCTCGTCGACGCCGGCCAGGTGGGGACCGGCGGCCCCCAGGTCGACCAGGCCCTCCTCGACCAGGGTGGCGACCAGCGCCGCCAGCAGCAGGGCGTCGGTGCCGGGCCGGATGGCGACCCACTCGTCGGCCAGGGCCGCCGTCCTGGTGCGCCGGGGGTCGACCACGACGAGGCGCCCACCCCGCTCGCCGATCGCCTTCAGCCGGCCGGGCCAGTCCGGCGCCGTGGCCAGGCTGCCGTTGGACTCGACCGGGTTGGCCCCGAGGAGCAGCAGGTGGTCGGTGCGGTCGAGGTCGGGCACGGGCACGGTCAGGGCGGCGCCGAACATCAGCCCCGAGGAGATCTCCTTCGGCCGCTGGTCGACCGTGCTGGCCGAGAAGAGGTTGGTCGTGCCCAGCGCCCGCAGCACGGGCTTGAGGAAGAGCAGGGCGCCCAGGTTGTGGGCGTTGGGGTTGCCGACGTAGGCGCCGAGGGCCTGACGCCCATGGGCCTCGATCACCCCGCCCAGCAGCCGCTCGACCTCGGCGAAGGCCTCGTCCCAGCCGACCTCGACGAACACGCCGTCCCGCTTGACGACCGGTTGGCGGAGGCGGTCGGGGTCGTCGTGGAGCTGGCGGAGGGTCGACCCCTTGGGGCAGATGAACCCGTGGCTGAAGACGTCGTCGCGGTCGCCCCGGATGCGGGTGACCCGTTCGACGCCGTCGTCGTCGCGGGCGACGGAGACCTCCAGCCCACACCCGGCCTCGCAGAGCGGGCAGGTGCGGAACGCGGTGCGGGTGGCCGGTCCGAGCCCCGTGGCGGGCTCGGACCGGACGTCGGGATCCACGACGGCCATGGGGGCCATGGTGCCAGCCCCCGCCCCCTCCCGCCCATGACCTCGGAGGGAGTGGCGTTCCGTGTGCGGATGACCACCGGTCCGGTGGGTTTCCGCACACGGAACGTCCCCCCAGGAGGGGCGGGCCTAGGGTCGGGGCGGATGCGGCAGCTGCTCCCCCACCCCGCCGACGACGTCGACGTGGTCGCCACCTACGCCGCCTCCGCCGCCGACCGGCCGGCACCGACCGGGCGGCCGTGGGTCGTGGCCCTCATGGCCTCGACCGCCGACGGGGCGGCCGCCGTGGAGGGTCTCTCGGGGGTGATCGGCGGGGTCGGCGACCGGGAGGTGTTCCGGGCCGTGCGGGCCGTGGCCGACGCCGTGGTGGTCGGGACGGGCACGGTTCGCGCCGAGCGCTACGGCCCCGTCCGCACCGCCGAGGACCTCGTGGCCGCCCGGATCGCCCGGGGCCAGGCCCGGCACCCGCAGGCCGTGATCGTCTCGGGCCGGCTCTCGCTGCCGCCCGACCTCCGGCTGTTCGCCGACGCCGACGGCACCACGCCCCGCGCCCTCGTGGCGCACGCCCCGACGGCGCCGGCTGCAGCGCGCGCCGCCCTGGCGCCGGTCGCTGAGCTGGTCGAGCTGCCGGCCGGGCCCGGCGGGGGCGTCGACCCTGCCGCCCTGCTGGCCGAGCTCCACCGCCGCGGCCACCGGGTCGTCGTCCTGGAGGGCGGGCCCACGCTCAACGGCGGGCTGGTCGCCGCCGACCTGGTCGACGAGCTGTGCCTGACCCTCGATCCCATGGTCGTGGGCGGCCACGCCCCCCGCATCGTCGCCGCCGACGGCTCATCGATCGCCCGCCCCTGGCGCCCGGCCCACCTCCTCGAGCACGAGGGCGCCCTCTTCTGGCGCCTCCTCCGCGACCGCCGCGCTCAGGCCTGAGCGAGCGCCCGGGCGAGGGTCGTGCGGTCGAGCCCCAGATCGTCGAGGGCCGCGATCACCGTCGGCGTCTCCCCCGCCAGCACCGCCAGGGCCAGGTCGGAGGGCATGATGCGCGCCCGCTCCCGCCGGCTCGCCACCCGCGCCGCGGCGATCAGCACCGTCTTGGCGGGCTCCGAGAACGGCACCCGCGGCGCGCCGGGGACGGGCAGCAGCGGCGTGCGCCGATCGGACGGGGGGTGCGGGACACCGCACCGCCGGTCGAGGACGTCGCGCAAGGTGGCCTCGTCCAGGCCCTTGGTCGCCAGCGACCAGGCGACGGGGGTGGCGACCGCGGTGAGGGCGAGCAGGAGGTGGTGGCCCTCGATCTCGGCGCTCCCGTCGGCCTGCGCCTGGGCCTCGGCCGCGGCCAGGACGGGACGACTGGACCGGTCGAGGCGATCGAGGACCGACGTCCGCGCCACCGGCTCCGGCGCCGGTTCCACCTTGGGCGTGCGTCTGAACATCGCCCTCGGCCGCTAGGTGCGCGAGGCGGAGCCGGGCTCCTTGAGGAGCGAGCGGAGCTCGTCGGCGAAGTCGTCGATGCCGGTGAAGTCCTTGTAGACGCTGGCGAAGCGGAGGTAGGCGACCTCGTCGAGGTCCCGCAGTCGCTCCAGCACGGCCAGGCCGATGCGGGCGGACTCCACGTCGCCGCCCCGGCGCCGGAGGCTGTCCTCCACCCCGGTGGCCAGGGCGTCGACCTGCTCGGCGGTGACCGGCCGGTTCTTGGCCGCCGCCTTCACGCCGGCCACGACCTTGTCCCGGTCGAACGGCTGGCGCTCACCGGTGGTCTTGACCACGATCAGCGGGGCCTCGTCGACCCGCTCGAAGGTGGTGAACCGGTGCCCACAGGTGAGGCACTCCCGCCGCCGGCGGATGGCGGTGCCGTCGTCGGACGCCCGCGAGTCGACGACCTTGTCGTCGGGGGCCGAGCAGTCCGGGCAGCGCACTCCGAGAGGATATCGGCGTCGGCGCAGCCGAGCCCCTCA
>DASYLG010000334.1:0-6353 GCA_036009685.1 Iamia sp.
GCCTCGCTGACGTCGCCGGCGCCGCCGCTGGAGTCACCGCCGTAGTCGCGGCCGCTGCTGTCGGCCTCGTCGTTCGACATCTCGCCGCAGCCGGCGAAGAGGGCGACCACGAGGGTCACGACGAGGGTGATGAGGACGGGACGTGATCGCATGGGCCGTCCGACGAAGGTGTCGGCCGGGTGGTTCCCGTCACATCCCGGGCGAGCGCTCCTCCATGCCCCAGGGGGCGTCGTGCACCCCGAGCAGGTCGAGGAACGGGAGGCTGTCGAAGGCCTCGGGGCCGAGCACGCCGACGCCGGACCACGTTCCCCGGGCCAGCAGCTCGAGGGCGACGACGGGGTTCACGGCCGTCTGCCACACGACGCACTGGACGCCGTCGCGGGCCATCGACCACTCGTTGTCGACGACGTGGAAGAGGTACACCTCGCGGGGCTGGCCGTCCTTCCCCGTGCCGGTGACCCACAGCCCGGCACAGGTGGCGCCGCGCATGCGGTCGCCGAGACCGGCCGGGTCGGGCAGGCAGGCGGCCACCACGTCGCGCGGGCTGACGGCGACCGGCCCATCGGCCGAGGGCACCGTCACCGGATCGGTGCCGTCGAGCCCGACGAGGTGGAGGGTCCGCAGCACGTCGATGAAGTCGGAGCCGAGGCCGTACTTGAACGTGACCCGCTTGGCGTCGACCTCGCGGGGCATGAGCACGACCTCCTCGTGCTCGACGTTGACGCACTCGACGGGCCCGATGCCGCCGGGGAAGTGGAACACCTCGGGCTCGCTGAAGGGCTCGGTGGTGAAGAAGCCCCGGTCCCGCTCCCAGACCAGCGGGGGGTTGAGGCACTCCTCGATGGTCGTCCAGATCGAGAACGAGGGGGCGAACTCGTACCCCTCGACCACCAGGTTGGAGCCGTCGCGCGTGCCCAGCTCGTCGATCTCGGAGAAGAGGTGGTCGGCGGCGTAGCGGGCGAAGACGTCGCTGAGGCCGGGCTCGACGCCGATGCCCACGAGGGCCAGCCGGCCGGTGCCCTCCCAGTCGTCGTTCTTGGCGAACTGGTCGTCGCCCAGCATCACGCCGGGCACCTCGTAGGGCCGCTCCGGGTCGCGCTGCGACAGGCTCATGGCCATGTCGAGGTAGTCCGCCCCGGCGGCGAGGGCGCCGTCGAACACGGTCATGACGAAGCGGGGATCGACGGCGTTGAGCACGTGGGTGATCCGGTGCTCGCGGCACAGGGCGGCGACGTCGTCGGCCGACGAGGCGTCGACGCGGGCCGCCGAGAGCCGGTCGTCGGCCAGACGGGCGACGATGGCCTCGGCGCGAGCGGGGTCGAAGTCGGCCACGACCATGGCTTCGAAGAAGTCGCGACGGACGGCGATGGCGGCGGCCGCGGTGCCGACTCCCCCCGCCCCGACGATGAGGATGCGCATGGCGGGACCGTACCGGAGCCACCGGCCCCGCTAGTCCAGGCTGGCCATGACGTGCTTGAGACGGGTGTAGTCGTCGAAGCCGTAGCGGCTGAGGTCCTTGCCGTAGCCGGAGTGGCCGAAGCCGCCGTGGGGCATCTCGGCCACCAGGGGGATGTGGGCGTTGATCCACACGCAGCCGAAGTCGAGGCGGCGCGACATCCGCAGCGCCCGGCCCACGTCGCGGGTCCAGACGCTGGAGGCCAGGCCGTACTCGACGCCGTTGGCCCAGGCCACGGCCTCGTCCTCGTCGCTCACCCGCTGGACGGTGATGACCGGGCCGAAGACCTCGTTCTGGACGATCTCGTCGTCCTGGGCCAGGCCCGACACGACCGTCGGCCGGAGGAAGAAGCCGCCGCCGAGGGTCGTGACCCGCTCGCCACCGGCGTCGACCGAGGCGTGGTCGGGCAGGCGGTCGAGGAAGCCGGTGACCCGGTCGAGCTGGTTCTGGCTGTTGACCGGGCCGAGGAGGGCGTCCTCGTCGTCGGGCATCCCGACGACCGCGCCGTTCGCCTGCTCGGCGAGGGCGGCGAGGAAGTCGTCGTGGAGCCGGGGGGTGACGAGGACGCGGGTGGCCGCGGTGCAGTCCTGGCCGGCGTTGAAGTAGCCGGCCTCGGCGATGCCGGCCGCCGCCGCCTCGACGTCGGCGTCGTCGAAGACCACGACGGGGGCCTTGCCGCCCAGCTCGAGGTGGACCCGCTTGAGGTCGTCGGCGGCGGCGTGGGCGACCTCCATCCCGGCCCGGACCGACCCGGTGATGGCCACCATGTCGGCCTCGGGGTGGGACACGAGGGCCCGGCCGGTGTCGCGATCGCCGGTGACGACGTTGAGGACGCCGGGCGGGAGGAACTCGGCCGCGATCTGGGCCAGCCGGAGCGTCGTCTCGGGCGTCGTGTCGGACGGCTTGAGGACGACGGCGTTGCCGGCGGCGAGGGCCGGGGCGATCTTCCAGACCGCCATCATCATCGGGTAGTTCCACGGCGCCACCTGGCCGACGACACCGATGGGCTCGCGTCGCAGCCATGACGTGTAGCCCTCCAGGTACTCGCCGGCGGCGACGCCCTCCATGGTGCGGGCGGCGCCGGCGAAGAACCGGAGCTGGTCGACCATGGGCGGGATCTCCTCGCTCGCCGTGAGCGCCCAGGGCTTGCCCGTGTTCTCGGCCTCCAGCCTCACCAGCTCGTCACCGGCGGCCTCGACGGCGTCGGCGATCTTGAGAAGGGCCAGCTGGCGGGTCGACGGGGTGGCGTCGCGCCAGCCCGGGAAGGCCTGGCGGGCGGCGGCGTAGGCGGCGTCGACGTCGGCCTGGCTGCTGACGGGGGCGGTGGCCACCGCCTCGCCGGTCGACGGGTGGACGATGTCCGAGCGGCTGTCGGTGCGGGGCTCGACCTCCGCACCCCCCACGAAGTTCCTGAGCTCACGCATGGCGTGAAACTAGTGGTGGTGCGAGGGTGCCGGGGTGGGAGACCTGCTGGTGGTCGGGACCGGGTTCGGGCGGACCGGGACCCTCTCGCTCAAGCTGGCCCTCGAACGTCTCGGCTTCGGTCCGACGTACCACATGCAGGAGGCGATGCGGCGGTCGAGCCACCTCCGCGCCTGGTGCACGTACGCCCGCACGGGCGCCATGGACTGGGACGACCTCCTCGACGGCTTCCGCTCGACCGTCGACTACCCGACCTGCCTGGCCTGGCGGGAGCTGGTGGATCGCAACCCGGAGGCCAAGGTGATCCACACCGTGCGCGACGCGGAGGTGTGGTGGGAGAGCACGGCGACGACGATCTACCAGGGCCGGACCGTGCTCCCCCACTGGTTCCGCGGCCTCTACGGCCCGGCCGGCGACTCCTTCGAGGTGGGCGACAGGCTGATCTGGCAGGGCCTCTTCGGCGGCCGCTTCGAGGACCGTGACCACGCCATCGCTGTCTACCGGCGCCACACCGCCGAGGTGGCGACCGGGCTCGACCCCGAGCGGCTCCTCGTGTTCGAGGTGTCCCAGGGCTGGGAGCCGCTGTGCGGCTTCCTCGGCGTGGCCGTCCCCGACGAGCCCTTCCCCCACGCCAACGACGCGTCGTCGATCCGCCGCCGCCTCACCGCCGTCCGCTACACCACCCGCGCCCTGCCGGTCGTCGGGCTGACCGCCGCCGCCGTCGGCGTGGTGGCCGGTCGTCGGCTCAGTCGTCGAGGCGGAGGGCGCTGACGAAGGCTTCCTGGGGGACCTCGACGCGGCCGATGGACTTCATCTTCTTCTTGCCCTCCTTCTGCTTCTCGATCAGCTTGCGCTTCCGGGTGATGTCGCCGCCGTAGCACTTGGCCAACACGTCCTTGCGCTTGGCCTTGACCGTCTGGCGGGCGATGATCCGGCCCCCGACGGCCGCCTGGATGGGAACGTCGAAGAGCTGGCGCGGGATGAGCTCCTTGAGCTTCTCGCACATGCGCCGGCCGTAGTCCTCGGCCTTGTCGCGGTGGACGATCATGCTGAAGGCATCGACCGGCTGGCTGTTCAGCAGCACGTCGACCTTCACGAGCGCCGAGATGCTGTAGCCGTCGGGCTCGTAGTCGAGGCTGGCGTAGCCCTGGGTGCGGCTCTTCATCTGGTCGAAGAAGTCGGTGACGACCTCGGCCAGCGGCATGCGATAGCGCAGCTCGACCCGCTCGGGCGAGAGGTACTCGAGCTTCTGCATCTCGCCCCGCCGGTTCTGGCAGAGCTCCATCAGCGTGCCCGTGTAGTCGGTGGGCGTGAGGAGGCTGACGTTGAGCCACGGCTCCTCGATGTCCTCCACCTCGACCATGGGGGGCATCTCCGACGGGTTATCGATCTCGACGACGGCGCCCTTGGTGGTGTGCACCCGGTACTCGACCGACGGGGCGGTGGCGATGAGGCTGAGATCGAACTCGCGCTCGAGCCGCTCGCGCACGATCTCCATGTGGAGCAGGCCGAGGAAGCCACAGCGGAAGCCGAAGCCGAGGGCGCCCGAGCTCTCCGGCTCGTAGGTGAAGCTGGAGTCGTTGAGCCGCAGCCGCTCCAGGGCCTCGCGCAGGTCGGGGAACTCGTCGCCGTCGATCGGGTAGAGCCCGCAGAACACCATCGGCTTGGGGTCGCGGTAGCCCTCGAGCACCTCGGTGGCGGGCTTGGCCGCGTCGGTGACGGTCTCACCGGAGCGGGCCGCGCCGACGTCCTTGATGCCGGCGATCAGGTAGCCCGTCTCGCCCGGCCCGAGGGTGTCGACCGGCTGGTGGTCGGGGCTGCGGACGCCGATCTCCTCGGCCCCGTGGATGGCGCCGGCCTGCATGAAGCGGAGCTTGGCGCCGCTGCGCATGGTGCCGTCCATGATCCGGACCGAGCTGACCACGCCCCGGTAGGCGTCGAAGTGGCTGTCGAAGATGAGGGCCCGCAGCGGGTCGTCGGCCTTGCCCTCGGGCGCCGGGATCCGGTCGAGCACGGCGTCGAGCAGCTCGTCGACGCCCTCGCCCGTCTTGGCGCTGATCCGGAGGACCTCCTCGGTCGGGATGCCGAGCACGTTCTCGATCTCGGTGGCGCACCGATCGGGATCGGCGGCGGGCAGGTCGATCTTGTTCATGCAGGCCACGATCTCGAGGTCGTTCTCGAGGGCGAGGTAGCAGTTGGCCAGGGTCTGGGCCTCGATGCCCTGGGCCGCGTCGACCAGCAGGACGACGCCCTCGCAGGCCGCCAGCGACCGGCTGACCTCGTAGCCGAAGTCCACGTGGCCGGGGGTGTCGATCAGGTTGATCACGTGGTCGCGCCAGGGGATGCGCACCGACTGGAGCTTGATGGTGATGCCCCGCTCGCGCTCCAGGTCCATGGAGTCGAGGTACTGGGCCCGCATGTCGCGGGCGCTGACGATGCCGCTCTTCTCGAGCACACGGTCGGACAGCGTGGTCTTCCCGTGGTCGATGTGGGCGATGATCGAGATGTTGCGGAGGCGGTCGAGGTCCATGGCGGTCGGTCGATCCTACTGGCGTCCCCACCGCGCTCCCGCCTTCGGATGAGCGGCTCAGCCGGCGTCGCGCAGGGTGAGGATGGCCACCGCGGGGCGGCTCAGGAAGCGGACCTGGGGCGCCCGGCCCCGCAGCAGCCCGACCCCCGGCGAGACGTAGATCGGGTTCCCGGCGACCGCATGGAGGCCGCCCCGGGCCACGGTGCGGGGCACGTCGGTGCGCGTGACGAGCGGGCCGACGCCGGGGATCACGATCTGGCCGCCGTGGGTGTGGCCGGCGACCGTGAGGTCGACCCGCGACGCGTCGGGCAGCGCCAGGACGGTGTCGGGTCGGTGGCTCACCAGCACGGTGATGGCGCCGTCGTCCGGGGTGCCCAGCAGGTCGGTCCGAACGGCGTCGGCGGCCGTCGTGTCGTAGGCGAGATCGGTCCCGCCGATGCGCACCGTGCGATCGCCCACCTCGATCTCGGTCACGTCGTCGACGAGGGTCACGACGCGGGTGCCCTCCAGGATCCGGGCGGCCGGACCGGCATGGTGGCCGTCGGCATCGCCGCGCACGAAGTAGACGCCGTGCGGGGCCCGGAGCGTGGCCAGCAGGTCGTGCAGCTCGGCGATCCCCTGCTCGAGGTGGTCGTCGGGGCCCTGGAAGATGTCGCCGGGCAGGAGGATCACGTCGGGCTCGGCCGCCATCACCTCGGCCACGGCGTGGCGCTCGTGGTCCCCGACGCCGGGGGTCTGGAGGTCGGCCAGCACGGCGATGCGGATCTCGTCGTCGCCTGCCCGCTCGGGATCGATGGCCACGACGGGGTGGTCGACCCGCAGCCACGAGGGTTCGACGTGGGTCGCGTAGAACCCGACCGGCGCCGGGAGCAGGGCGACCGCGGCGAGGGCCCGGACCGGCCTCGGCGCCGAGCGGCCCCCGATCGGGGCGGCCAGGACGATCAC
>DASYLG010000335.1:0-4506 GCA_036009685.1 Iamia sp.
CCCCGACGACGATCGGCACCCCGGCGATGTGCAGCTCGGCCGCCAAGGACCAGTGGGTCGGCGTGTCCCGGGCCGACGAGCAGGCGCGCAGCACCACCAGCTGGGTCCCGGCGGCCGCCAGGGCAGGGGCCAGCTCGGCGGCGGTGAGGAGATCCCAGCCGCCGTCCGGGACCGAGCCGATGCCCGGGATCCCGTCGCGGACGTGGCCGTGGCCGATCACGTAGACCACGTCGAGGCGGTTGGCCCCGTCGAGGAGGGCGTCCCTGCCGTCGCCGCCGGCGGCGGCGTCGCCCAGGTCGAACCGCCGGACCCGGAGGGCGTAGGTCGTGGGCGTCGCCGGCACCTCGAAGATCTGCTCGGACGACAGGGAGGGGGCGACGGCGTCGCGATCCCGTCCGTCGGCCAGGAGGTTCACGACGCCCACGACCATGTCGCGGCGCGTCGTGTCCCATCCGTTGCCCCGGGCGCCGGCGACGCGCCGGACCACCGAGCGCCCCTCGATCAGGCCGAGCGGGGCCACGGAGACCACCGCCCGGGTGTCGGTCGGGACGGGGGCGTCGTACTCGGGCAGCAGCGCGCCGGCGCCCCAGCCATCCGCCGGGTACCGGAGCACGAGGCGGTCGTAGTCGCCACCGGCGTGGTTGACGGCGATGACCGCGGCTCCCCGCTCGGCGGTCGCCATGTCGACCACCACCTCGCGGTCGTCCCCCTCGCGGACGGCGTCGCGGACCTCGATGCCCGCTCCGACGAGGACGACGTCCACCCGCCCCTCACCCGCGGCGGTGACGACGACGACGTCCTCGACCCGTTCTGCCCGCGACCCGGTCGCCGAGAGGCCATCGTCGCCCACCTCCCGCAGGTCGAAGCGGGGTCGGCCCCCACCCAGGCCGGCCACCGCCAGGTAGGTGCGGCCCGCCGACCGGGCGACGGCCAGCGCCGTGACCTCCTCCACCGTCGTCCCGAGGCCGCCGAGCACCGCCGCCGTGGGCCGGTCGGGGCCGTTCTCCGTGACGACGAGCGGTCGACCCAGGTGGAAGGCCCCACTGACGGCGACGCCCGGGGTGACGACCTCCTCCCGGTCCAGCCGACCACCGACCAGGGTGGCGAGGACGGTGCCGCCGGATCCGGTGAGCAGGAGCGTCAGGCCGTCGGCGTCCACCGTCACGGCCAGCACCTTCTCGCCGGCGGCCAGGCGGACCCGGCCGGGGCGCGGCTCGGCCTCGACCTTCCCGCCCCGCACGACGACATCGGCGACGACGAGGTGCCTGTCCCTCTGCTCGACGACGACCGGGTCGCCCGGAGCGGCCACCAGGCGGACCCCGGGATCGGTGCGGACGCGCCCGAGGGTGCCGCGGTCGGCGGCCGTGACCACCAGGCGCCCGCCGGCCGGCGCCACCAGGTGGGCGACGCCGTCGACCTCCACCGCCACCCAGCTCCTCGACACCCCGCCTCCCTCCTCGGCTCGGCCGGGAACCTACCGGTCGCGTCGGCGCCCCCGTGCCGGGGCTACCCTCCGACGCCGGCGCGCCTCCTCGGGCGTCCGCCGTCTCTCCACCACCCGGACGCCCCCGTGGATCGCCAACGCCTCGTCGAGATGGTCGCGACGCAGCTCGGATCGCGCCGCCTCATCTGGGCCGGCATCCGCGGCGACGACGCCGAGCCGCTCGCCGACCTCCCCCAGCTCGCCGGCTCCTACTCGATCATCGGGGCCTACCGACACCGGTCGACGGTGGAGGCGCTGGCCTACGAGGACATGACCGGACACCGGGAGGACCTGGAGCGGTGGGACATCGACGACCACCTCGACGCCCCGGCCTCGCAGGAGTTCCGCCACGCCCTCCTGTCCCAGCTGGGCCGGCCCAGTGCCCTCCTGCCCTACCGGCCGTCCCGCTTCCTGTCCTCGATCGCCTTCGCCCGCCGTGACCGCTGTCTGGAGCTCGGGGTGTTCGCCGGGCTCCAGCAGGCCTTCGAGCACAAGCCGTGGGTGGAGACCTCCGTCGCCGCCCTCGGCATCCCCTGCGTACCGTGGGAGTACGTGGCCGAGGAGGAGCTGCACCGGGTCGAGGTCATGGTGGAGCGGGGCCCGGTCATCGTGCGTCGGAGCCGCACGAGCGGCGGCGAGGGCATCACCCTGGTCGAGGACCCCGACCTCGTCGAGGCCGTCTGGCCCCGGGGCCCGGAGGCGTTGGCCAGCGTGTCGCCCTACCTCGCCGACACCCTGCCGCTCAACGTGGCCGCCACGGTGTGGGACGACGGCGTCACCGTCCACCTCCCCTCGGTCCAGCTGATCGGCATCCCGAGCTGCGTCTCCCGCCCCTTCGGCTACTGCGGGAACGACTTCGGGGCGGCGGCCGAGCTGCCCGACGCCCTGCTCGATCAGGTCGAGTCGTCCGTCCGCGCCGTCGGCGGCTGGTTGCGCGGGCAGGGCTACCGCGGCACCTTCGGGGTCGACTTCCTCGTCCACGAGGGCCAGGCCCTGTTCGTCGAGGTCAACGCCCGGTTCCAGGGCTCGTCGCACCTCGCCAGCCAGCGGGCCAGCGAGGCCGGCGAGAGCTGCGAGTACATCGATCACGTGGCCGCCCGGCTCGGCCTCCCCGTGCGTCCCCAGGCTCCCGTGCGCGAGCGGGCCCGCGTGGGCGGCGACCTGGCCCACGTCGTGGTCCATCGGATCGATGCCGACGCCGCACCGGTCGACGTCCACCCCCTGGTCGACGCCCTCGGTGACCTCGCCGGCTGGACGCGTGCCGATGTCCTGGTGCCCCGCGAGACGGTGGTGCACCCCGGGGCGGCCGTGGCGCGGGTGACGATGCGCCGCCGGCTGACCGACACGGGCTTCGCGCTGCGGAGGCCCTGGGACCGGGCGATCGCCATGTGGCAGTCTCAGCAGGTCGGCGCATAGGGATGCGACGCGGCGACGATGGGGAGGATGCGTGCGGCAGTTCCAGATCAAGGCGGTGCGCGGTGAGGGGTTCTTCGCGACGAGTCGGAGCGACCTCTTCGCCCGATCGGGCATCGACACCAAGCCGCTGACCCTGTGCCGGGCCCAGCTGGCCGCCCAGAAGAACCTCAAGCCGAAGAGCGGGGCGGCGCTCCACCCGACCGGCCTCCCCTGGCTCACCCTCGTGCTCGGCAGCGGGTGCCTGGAGCCGCGCGGCGACAGCGCCATCGACCTGGCCCAGCGGCTGGTGCAGGAGGTGCACACGCACCTCTGGCGGCACCCGGACGTGGCGCGCGGCGGCGCCCGGCTGGCGGCCCGGTTCACGGCCTCGATGACCGTCGACCGGCTGGGGGTGGAGGCCGCACCGGTCGACCTGGAGGAGCCGGACGACGAGGAGACGTCCGGCGACGCGGCCGCCGAGGGCACGATCGGACCCCCTCCCCCCGAACCGCTCGTGGGCGCCGCCACCGCCGAGCTGGCCTACGTCGCCGCCCTGGTCACCGCCCTGTTCCACGCTCTCCAGGCCCAGTCCGTCGCCGCCCTCCGTCGCTACGGCGATGCCGAGGCGACCTATCTGCAGCTGGGCAGCGGGCACCTGGACCTCGACCTCGGCGGGATCTCCGACATCCGGGACCTGACGAGCCTGGCGCGGGGTCGCATCGACGCCATCCGGGGCAACGGTGCGCTCGTGGCCGACGACCGCCCGGACGAGACCATCCGGGAGGTGCTCGAGCACATCGACGCCGGGCTGGCCCACCTCGACGGCAACAGGCAGGGCGCGCCCCAGGTCACGGCCCTCGACCTCCAGCTGCTCACCGACCTGACGTGGTTCAAGCTCACCGAGCGCACGCTCCACTACCCCGGCTGGGCCGACCTGTTGCTCCAGCTCAGCGCCCAGGCCGAGATCGAGACCCGCTTCCACGGCCCACCCCGGCCGGTCATCAAGCAGATCTACGCCCCCGAGCGGACCCTGAAGCAGCGCTACCTCTCGGTCACCCGGGAGGCGTGGGACCTGCGGGTGCGGGGCGGCCGGGCGGAGGGCGACGCCGCGCTCGAGGCCCGCACCGACTTCTTCGACGCCGCCGCCCGGGTGGTGTCGGCCCAGGCGGTGATGCGCCGCGAGGGCCGGTACGGAGTCGTCTATGCCCCGGGGGACGTCCCCGACCAGGTCCAGCACCCGGTGGCCAGCATCTTCGTCACCACCTTCGACCTGGAGTTGGAGATGGCCCTGCTGGCCCGGCGCCAGCCCTTCGCCGTCGTCATGCCGGTGCACACCTTCCGCCCCGGCCTGGGCCCGGACGAGATGGACGCCTCCCTCTCGTGGCTGGGGTGCGTGGTCGACGCCCCGCCGGCCGACGCCCCCCTCCACGACGACGACCTCGAGCGCCTCTTCCGACCGCTCCGGTGGTTCCCCGTCCACACCCTCGAGGACGATCCGTCCGTCGCCGACCTGCCCGTGGTCGTGCGGCTGAACGGCTGCCCGCTCATCGACCTCCCGACCCCCGCCGACGTGTCCTACGACCACCTCCGCTCGGCGCTCGCCGAGCTCCAGCTGCTCGAGCCGGGCG
>DASYLG010000336.1:0-6424 GCA_036009685.1 Iamia sp.
CCTCGGCCAGGGCCTCCTCGACCGGCACGCCCGAGTCGATCAGCCCCGCCACCAGGAGGTTCCCGAGGGCGTGCTCCTTGAGCTCACCCTGGTCGAAGCGGTGCTCGAGGGCTCCGCCCAGCACCGAGTCGGGGTCGGCCAGGGCGCTGAGGCAGCGGCGCAGGTCGCCCGGCGGGAGGATGCCGAGCTCGTCGCGCAGCCGCCCGCTCGACCCGCCGTCGTCGGCCACCGAGACGATGGCGGTCAGGGTCCCGGCGATGGTGCGGGCAGCGGCGAGCGTGGCCGAGAGCCCGTGGCCCCCCCCGACGCAGGCGATGGCGGGCCCGCCGGCCACCAGGCCGGTCACCGGTGCGCCATCCGATCGGTCGGGATGAGCGGCCGGGTCGCCGTCGGGGGGCACCGGTGACCGACGGCTTCGTCGAAGACACAGCCGTGCCGTCTGGTTCGCTCGCTGCGCTCGCTCACTTGGTGATGTCCCGGTGGGAGACGGTGGCCTCGACGCCGTGGGTGCGCATCCGCTCGGCCATCTCCTCCACCACGGCGACGGAGCGGTGGTGGCCCCCGGTGCAGCCGAAGGCGATGGTGAGGTAGGCCTTGCCCTCGGTCTCGTACTCGGGGACCAGCAGGGCCAGCAGCCCCTCGACCTGGTCGAGGAAGGCCGGGGCCGCCGGGTGGTTCAGGGCATAGGCCCGGACGTCGGGCTCGCGGCCGGTGCCGCCCCGGAGGTCCTCGACCCAGTGCGGGTTGGGCAGGAAGCGGCAGTCGAACACCAGGTCGGCGTCGGTGGGCAGGCCGTGCTTGTAGCCGAACGACATCAGCGACACGGACATGCCACCGGGGACGTTGGACTCGATCAGGTCCTCGACCCGGTGGCGGATGTCGTGGACCGAGAGCTCGGAGGTGTCGATGACGATGTCGGCCGTCTCCCGCAGCCGCTCGGCCAGACGCCGCTCGCGCTCGATCGACTCGGCCAGCGACGTGCCCCCCATCGGGTGACGGCGCTTGGTCATCTCGTACCGGCGGACGAGGGCCTCGGTGGAGGCGTCGAGGAACAGCACCCGCACCGAGCCGGCACCGATCCGCAGCGGGGCGAGCAGGGCGTCGGGGTCCTCGAACAGGGCGCCGGGCCCGACGGCCAGGGCGACCTGGTCGTGGCTGGATCCGGGGGCGGCGGCCAGCTCGACGACCTTGCCCACCAGCGCCGTGGGCAGGTTGTCGATCACGAACCAGCCGCGGTCCTCCAGCACGCCCGCCACGGTGGAGCGTCCGGCGCCGGACATGCCGGTGATGACGACGAAGTCGGTCACGACCCGAGTGTACGGCCGGGCCTCAACCCATCTCCCCGGCGCCGCGCCGGTGGCCCACGAAGGCAGAGACGGCGCAGGTGAGGCCGTAGACGACGACGGTGCCCCACACGACCGGGTCGCCGGGGCGGTCGAGGTAGCGGACGTAGCCGGCCCCGGCGGCCAGGGCGCCGATGGAGGTCAGGACCGCCTGGCGGACCCGCGAGTACCGGACGATCCCCAGGTTGTCGAGCACGAACTCGACCACGGCGGGGAACGGCAGCAGGGGGATCAGCACCGGGTCGAGGTCCCGGGGCCACCACGGCCCGACGCTGGCCACGACGGCCGCCACCGCCGCGATGGGGTACATGAAGAGGCACCGCCGGCACACGTGGCGCCGGCCGACCACGGCGCAGCGGTCGTAGGCGTCGGGCCAGTGGTGGCTGAGCCACATCGGGGTGTCGGCCACCGGTGTGGCGTCGGCGGCGAGGGGCACATAGGGCGGCCGCGGCTCCTCGTCCGGCCCGGCCTCCTCGTCCGACCCGGCCTCCGGGTTCGGCCCGGGCTCGCGCTCGCTCACGGGAGGGGCTCGAGCCCGTCCACCTTCTCGGCCACCAGCACGAGGAGGCGGGGGTAGTCGGCGCCCTGCGGGTACTCGGGCGAGCGCTCGAGGAACCCGGGCGGCGGCGCCGGCTCCTCCATGTGGCGGAGCAGGAGGCCGTTGGCGGCCATGGCGTTGACGTAGCGGCCGAGCGGGCGGTGGACGAACGGGATGCGGATCCCGGGCTCGACCTCCTCCAGCGTCAGGTCCTCCTGGAGGTACGGGCCGATGCGCCAGTACTGCTCGGGCGGGTCGAGGACGTGGTCGTCGATCCAGCCGCTGTTCGGCGTCTGCAGGAGGGGGTGGTTGAGGAAGAAGGCGAAGCGGCCACCGGGCCGGAGGACCCGGGCCACCTCGGCCAGGGCCTCGTCCACGGCGACGACGTGCTCGAACACCAGGCAGGCCACCACGGCGTCGAAGACGCCGGTGGCGAAGGGCAGGGCGTGGGCGCCGCCGAGGGCGTAGGCCGGGCCGCCGCCACGCGCCGCGGCCTCGACGATCTGGGCCCGGGTCGGGTCGATGCCCACCACGGTGGACGCCCCCCGGGCCACGGACTGGCGGGCCACCTGGCCCTCGCCGGTGCCCACGTCCAGCACCCGATCGGCCCCGTCGAGCCAGCGAGCGGCCAGCGGCATGATCTGCTCGACGTACTCCTCGTCGGCCCCGTCGGTGAACCCCTCCTGCCACCAGGCCGCCTGCTCCTCCCACAACCCGGCGGGCATCTCCGGCAGCTCACGTGTCACGGCTCCGAACCTAAGCCACGCGAGGTTTGAGCGATTCACCACCGTCACGGTGGGAAATCGCTCAAACCTCGCGGCGGGTGCGGCGGAGGAGGGGTTCGTAGGAGGCGAAGGGGGCGACCTCGGCGCCGAGGACCTTGCCGGCGTCGTCGCGGCGGCGGAGGGTGACGGCGGCGGCGTGGGCCGGCATGGCCTCGAAGCGGGCCACCTCGGCCGGGGTCATGGGCCCGCCCTGGAGGCGGAGGCTGAGCCGGGAGCCGGCCGACAGGCGGTCGACCTCGGCCGGGTCGACGGCGCAGCGGTACCGCTTGGCCTGGACGTGGAGGGCGATCGGGCCGGTCACGGCCGCCGGGTAGAGGGGCGCGAGGTGGCGGGCGCCCAGCCGCTCGTGGACCATGTCCTCGTCGGTCACGGGGGCGCCGGTCGCCCGGGCCTCCATCACCAGCAGGTGGCCCACGTCGTGGAGGAGGGCGGCGGCGACGGCCGACTCGTCGTCGTCCTCGTGCACGGCCCAGCCCGCCACCTGGGCGGCGTGGTCGAGCTGGCTGAGGTCCTCGTCGTAGTGCTCGGTCCCCCACCGCTCGTAGAGGGCGAGGACCTCGTCGAGGTCGCGGGCCGGGGGCTTCATACCATCTTCCCCTCGAAGTCGCCGATGAGGGACACCCGGGACGGACCGGTGGCGAACTGCGCCCGCTTCTCGGCGTAGTAGGCGTCGCGCAGGTCGCCCTCGGACCAGGCGTTGTAGGTCGGGTACAGCGCCCGGCGGGGCCGATCGGAGCGGTTGGCCCCGCTGCGGTGCGGAGTGCGGGAGTGGAACCAGAGGGTCGAGCCGGCGGGGATCGGGACCGGCTCCCACGTCATCTCGGCCACCACGTCGGGGTGGACGCAGCCCTTGTCGTCCATGGGCAGGAGGTCGTGGTGGGCGCCGGTGACGACCTCGAGGCAGCCGTTGGCCTCGGTGGCCTCGTCGACGGCGACCATGCACGACACGTGCTGGTCGAGGAACGGGTAGGCCGGGGCGTCTTGGTGGGGCGAGTAGCCGGCCCCGCCGACCAGCTTGTAGTTGACCTTCTCCTTGTAGAGCACGGCGGGCTCGCCCAGCAGGGCGCTGGCCACGTCCAGCATCGGGCCGGCGGTCAGCAGGGCCCGGAGGCCGTCGTGGAAGGGGATGAAGTTCTCGGTCCGGCACAGGGCCGGCCCGTCGTCGGTCAGCTCGCGGTGGTGCATCCACTCGCCGTCGTCGGGCCAGGCCGCCACCTCGTCCACCCAACGCACCAGCTCGGCCGCCTCGTCCGGCCCGAGGGTCGGCGTCAGCGCCCAACCCCGCTCGCGGAACCCCTGCACCAGCTCGTCGTCGATCCCCACCGCGCCAGTCTGGCCCACCCCGGTGAACACCCGATGAACGAGGAGGGTCGGGTCAGCGGGCGGCGGAGCGCTCGGCCTTGGCCCACATCTGGAGGTAGGCCTCGGCGCCGTTGGCCATGTCCGCCACGATCTGGGGCCCGGCGATGACCCGCAGGTCCTCGATCCAGTCGGGGAACAGGCCGTAGTGGGCGGCGCCGTCGAGGTTGACGTCCCACACCCGGGAGCCGGAGACGTTGCGGTCGACCACGGTGCCGCCGTCGAAGGTCCGGAACGGGTAGGTGACCGGGTTGGCGGCATTGCCCTCGCGGACCCCGGCCTGGGCGCCGAGGCCGTTGGTGTCGGTGCCGTAGCCGATGCCGAACAGGCCGCCCGCCCGGGTGGCCCGAGCCTGGCGCCAGGCCTCGACGTAGTCGGTCGAGGTCTCGGCGTAGGGCGACACCACGCCGCCCAGGTCCTGGAGCCGCTCCTGGCTGACGCCGTCGCCCCAGCCGTGGCTGCTGATCAGGCCGGCGTACCTCCGCTGCTCGAGGATGTCGAGGGCCTCGTCCCGGGCCTTCACGCTCATGTGGTCGGTCTCGACGATCATCCCCCGGTCGGCCATGGCCCGGATGGTGTAGCGGCCCAGGTCGGTCAGGCCGCGGGGGTTGCACAGGGGCCCCGTCGGATAGGCGGGCAGGTCGCCGCCCAGGAGGGGGCGGACGCCCTCGCCCAGCACGGCGGCCAGCACCTCCTGGTTCCCGTTCAGGTTGGTGGGCGTGTTGTCGGACTCGGCGGCACCGGGGGCGCACGGCTCGGGCTGCCACCACTCGCCGGTGGCGTACTTGTTGCCCACGTTGACCAGCAGGCCGGTCGCATCGTTGTCGTAGGCGGTGCCGCCCAGGGCGTTGTCGAACTTGTGGACCGGGAACAGCGAGCGCACACCCAGGGCGCGGAGCTCGTCGAGGCCGGCGCTGATCGACTCCCGGGTGCAGTGGGCGGTGGCGCCGGTGCGCCCGCAGTCGAGGACCTCGGACACCTCGACGCCGAGGACGACGGCCAGCTTCCCGTCGTTGATCACCCGGCGGGCCTCGGCCGAGCTCTTCACGATCCGGAAGAAGCCCTGGCCCGGCCCCTTGAACTGGGCGTCGATGTAGTCCTGGAGGGCGTACATGTCGGCGGCCTGGAGCCGGACGCTGTCCATCTCGTTGCAGCTCGTGCCCGCCTTGAGCGGGTAGATCTCGCACAGCGCCCGGTTCTCGACCAGGTCCTCGACCATGATCCGGAGCCCGCCCCGCCAGGCTCGCTCGATCCAGCGCCAGTACGTGCCCTCGTGGGTCAGCGAGTCGGCCCGCGGCCAGCCGCCGAAGGTCGGCCAGCCGTCGGACTCGTGGGTGCCGACGGGCGTGCCGGTGGTGAAGAAGTTCTCGGCCACGGCACCGACGCCGTCGCCCTGGTGGTCGGGGCAGTCCTCCATGGCCACGGTGACGCCGTAGGGGCTCCACGGCCGGCCGCAGTGGAAGCTCCCGCCGAGGAAGCGGAAGGCGCCCAGGTGCGTGTGGGCGTCGAGGAACCCCTTCACCCGGGCCGTCGGGCTGGCGCCTTTGATCGGCGTGCCGGTCATGCCCACGGCGATGTCGGGGAAGGCGGCGCAGCCACTGGCGGCGACGAGCTGCCAGCGGGCCTCGCCCGGATTGGCCTGGGCCAGGCGCCCGCCGGCCACGGTCAGGCCCCGGCCGGAGGTGAGGCTGGTGAAGGAGACCCGGCCGCCGGCGGCGCGGATCTTCCAGTCGGCCGGTGGTCCGGGCGTCGTGGTGGTGGTGACGGCGTCGAGCGGGGCGGCCTGGAGCATGGTCCCACCGGGACCGAAGAAGAGGTAGCGGCCCAGCGCCGTGGCCTGCAGGCGGAACGGCGTCGCCGCCGCCTTGGCCGACGCCACCGTGGCGCCGAGGGCGTCGAGCCGGGCGTACTGCGTCGTGACGGCGTCGCGCAGGGACCAGCACCCCCCGGCGAAGGAGTAGACGTCGACGGTGTTCGTCGCCGCCGGGGTCGCGGGCGCGGCGGTCAGGGTCCCGGCGGCGGCCACCAGGGCGACGACGACGGCAGCGGCGGTACGGCGGAGGCGGCGGGGCACCGAGGGGGTTTCGTCACTCCCCCTGCACAATCCTCCCTGGGCCCGGTCAGAGCCAGGGGCGGTCGTCGGGCCGGCGCATCGGGTACTGGGTGACGTACTGGGCGAGACGGGGCCGGTCGGTGTGGTTGGCGCTGGCGCCGTGGGGGATCTCCTGCCGCCAGATCACCAGGTCGCCGGCGGCCGCCGGCACTGTCGCCGCCTCGGCCGACAGGTCGACCGTCCGCGGATCGGCGCCGGCCAGATCGTCGAGCCAGCCGGCGGCGAGGCGGTGGTGGAACCCGGGCACGACCTGGAGCGCTCCCTGGTCGGCGGCGGTGTCGGTCAG
>DASYLG010000337.1:0-1622 GCA_036009685.1 Iamia sp.
TGCTCGGTGGCGGCCAGGACGGCGAGGGCGATGGCCAGGTCGAGCCCGGTGCCGATCTTGCGCTCGGCCGACGGCGCCAGGTTGACCGTGACCTTCTTGTTGGGCCACTCGAGGCGGGAGCTCTGGATGGCGGCCCGGACCCGATCTCGGGACTCGCGGCAGGCGGCGTCGGGCAGGCCCACCACGGTGAAGGCGGGGAGGCCGACGGTGACGTGGACCTCGACGGTCACGGGGCGGCCTTCGACCCCGAGGATGGTGGCGGACGAGACGGTGGCGAGCACGGGGCCCTCCGAGCGTCAGGGCGCCGCGAGGCGCCGATGGGCTTCAGGAGGGGCCATCCGCCGGCCGCCGAGCGATGGGTCGCACCGTACCCCCGGGGTGTGACAGTGGAACCGCCGAACCTGCCGGCCCGGCGCCGCCAGCCCACGCCATGTCCGTGAAGCGAGGCTTGCGCTGACCTGGAGCCCACGGTCGACGCCACCATGGAGATCACGGCCAGCCTCGACGTCGAGCTCGAGATCACCGCGGTCACCGTGACGGGCACGACCGCCATCGCCACCACCGACGTCGTCGTCGACGGTGCGCCCTTCGCCACCGACCTCCCCGTAGCCCTCGAACAGGTCGGCGGCGAGGGGAAGATCAGGCGCGCCGGGGCATGCACCGTCCTGGCCCTGGCCTCGGCCTGCCCCGAGGCGCCCGCCGGCTAGCGGCCCTCGAAGCTGGGGTCCCGCTTCTCGAAGAAAGCGCGCATGGCCTCGGCCATGTCCTTGGTGGAGAAGTTGACCGCCTGGGCCGTGCTCTCCTGGTCGAGCATGGCCTCCCACGAGGTCTCGACGGACCGGTTGAGCATCCGCTTGGTCTGGGCCAGCGCGATGGGCGGGCCGGCGGCCAGGCGCTGGGCCCACTCGTCGACCGCGGCATCGAGCTCGGCCGGCGGGACGACCCTGTTCACGAGACCGAGCCGCTCGGCCTCGGCGGCGGGCAGGACCTCGGCCAGCAGGGCCAGCTCCTTGGCCCGGTGGAGGCCGACGAGCCGAGGCAGCAACCAGGCGCCGCCGAAGTCGGTCGAGAGACCACGGCGGGCGAAGATCTCGGAGAACCGGGCCTCGGTCGACGCCACCGTGAGGTCGCAGCCGAGGGCGATGTTGAGACCGGCGCCGGCGGCGACGCCGTTGATCTTGGCGATGGTGGGCTGGGGCAGGTCGTGGAGGGTCTGGGCCACGCGGTGGAGGTCACGCATGTGGGCCAGGCCATGGGTGTCGGGGGTGAGGCTCCCGAGGTCGGCCCCCGAGCAGAACGCGTCGCCGGCGCCGGTGAGGACCAGGACCCGCACGTCGTCGTCGAAGGCCACGGTGCCGAAGAGGTCGAGCAGCTCGGTGGCCATCCGCGCGTCGAGGGCGTTCTTCCGCTCCGGGCGCGACAGGGTCACCGTGAGGACGGCGCCGTCGCGATCGAGGACGAGGGTCTCGAGGTCGGCCATGCGGGGACCCTAATGGGGGTCGATCGGGCTCTCGTTTGGGAGGCTGGTCGTGAGCCACTGGTCGGTCAGCACTCGCGTACCCGGGGCGTTGAGCCCTAGTCCTAGATCGTGCGCCGGTCGGTTGGTGAGGTCGACTTCGATG
>DASYLG010000338.1:0-4277 GCA_036009685.1 Iamia sp.
GTCGAGGCCGAGGAGGAGGCCGGCGCTGGCACCCAGCTCGACCAGGGCCACGGGCGCGGCCGGCACATCCGCACCGGCCGCCGCCAGCAGGGCGGCCACGAAGACGACCCGGTTGACCTCGTTGGTCTGGGTCGAGCGGCCGGCGATGACCGATCGGAGCGACGACGCATGCGAGAGGCACGTCGCCCGGACGTCGGGCCACGGGTCGCCGCCGGAGGCCAGGGAGCCGACGGCCGACCCGCCCACCGACGAGTACCAGCGGGCCGCCGCCACACCAGGAGAGCGCAGGACCAGGTCGTGCAGCGCCGCCAACAGCAGCACCGGCCGGGCCTGGCCGGGCCGAGCGGCCGTCAGCAGCGACGCCACCTCGGGATCGCCCGCCACCCCTCTGGCGATGGCCGAGTAGAGCGGGAGGTGGGAGTAGGTCTGGGCGAAGCGGGTGAAGTGGTCGGCCAGCTCCCCCGACGACGCCGACACGGCCGAGGGCCTACTCGATGCCCACGTAGTACGGGTAGAGGGGCTGGCCGCCGTGGAGGATCTCGACCTCGACGTCGGGGTGGGCGTCGCCCAGCCACTCGGTCACCCGCCGGGTCACGCCGGCCGACGCGCCCTCGCCCTCGATCAGGGTGACGATCTCGTGCTCGTCGGCGACGATCAGGGCGTCGAGCAGCCCGCACACCACCTCGGCCAGGTCGGCCCCGACGACGCGGATGTCGCTCCGATCGATGCCCAGCCAGTCGCCCACCGTGATGGGCCCGACGGAGCACTCCGACTCCCGCACCGCCTGGGTGACCTCGCCGGCCACGACGGCGGACACGGCGGCGGACATCGACGACACGTTCGACGACGCCGGGGCCTCGGGGTCGTAGGCCACCAGCGCGGCGACGCCCTCGGACACGCCCCGGGTCGGGATGACCCGGACCGGCTTCGACGCCAGGGCGTCGACCTGCTCGGCCACCGGGACGATGTTCTTGTTGTTGGGCAACAGGACGACCTCGTCGGCCGCGGTGGCCTCGACCGCGGCCACCAGGTCCTGGGTCGACGGGTTCATGGTCTGGCCGCCGGTCACGACGATCTGGACGCCCATCGACGTGAACAGCCGGCGCACGCCGTCGCCCGTGGCCACCGCGACCACGGCGGTCGCCACGTGCTCCAGAGCCGGCGCCGGCTCGGCCAGAGCCGCCTCGGCCCCCTCCCGCACCCAGCGCTCCTCCTCGACCTGCTCCATCAGGTCGGTGACCCGGATGTTGCGGGGCCGGCCGCAGTCGACGGCGGCCTCGATGGACGCCCCGATGTCGTCGGTGTGGATGTGGCAGTTCCAGAGCCCGTCGCCCCCGACCACGACGATCGAGTCGCCGATGCTCCCCCACACCTTCTTGAAGGCGGGGACGGCCTCGTCGGGCGCCTCGAGGAAGTACATGACCTCGTAGCGGAGGTCGCCGATGTCGTGGCCGTCGTGGTCGCCGGCGTCGGCGTGGTCGCGCAGCGCCTCGAGGTCGGCGGCGGGCTGATCGTCCTCGGCCGGAGGCGTGGGCAGCGGCCGGCCGTCGACCACGTGGAGCAGGGCGTCGAGCAGGAGGAGCAGCCCGGTGCCGCCCGAGTCGACCACGCCGGCCTGCTTGAGCACCGGCAACATGTCGGGCGTCCGGGCCAGGGCGTCACGCCCCTGGGCCAGCGCCGCCTCGCCGACCTCGATCAGCGACGGCCCTCCCGAACCGGCAGCCGACACGCACTCCTCGGCGGCCTCGGCCGACTCCCGGATGACGGTGAGGATCGTGCCCTCGACCGGGCGGGGGACGGCCCCGTAGGCACCGTCCGACGCGGCGCGCAGGGCGACGGCCAACGTCGGCCCGTCGAGCCCACCCGCCTCCGAGACCGAGACGGCGACGCCCCGCAGGATCCCCGAGAGCAGCACCCCGCTGTTGCCCCGGGCGCCCATGAGCGAGCCGTGGCTGATCGCCTTGCACGTCGAGGCCAGGTCGGCGTCGGCCCCCTCGAGCTCGCCGACGACCGACTCGAGGGTGAGGGCCATGTTGGTGCCCGTGTCGCCGTCCGGTACCGGGTAGACGTTCAGCCGGTTGACGAGGGCCTGGTGCGAGCGCAGGGCGTCGCGGAAGGCCGCCACCACGCGCCGGATCTCGTCGGCGCCGAGACGGGTGGTCGTCATGGCGGCGGAGCCTATGCGGTCGCCCCGGATCGCTCCGTAGCCGGTCCGACCGGACCCGGGACCGGGCCGGGTTGGTGCGGCGGGCACAGAGCCCGTAGCGTTGCCCGGTCCCCGGACGGTCCCGAGACGACGAGCAAGAGGTTCCCTGAGCGATGGCATCCACCTGTGAGGTCTGCGGCAAGAAGCCGTCGTTCGGCATGAGCGTCAGCCACTCCCACCGTCGCACCAAGCGGCGCTGGAACCCGAACATCCAGCGGGTGCGGGCCGTCGTCGGCGGGACCACCAAGCGGATCGACGTGTGCACCAGCTGCATCCGGGCCGGCAAGATCACCAAGGCCTCGCGCATCAAGCGTCCGGTCGAGGCCTGACCCCGGCCTGACGAGCACGTTGCTCCACATGGAAGGTCGGCCTAACGCCCGGGTAGCCTGGGCGGGGTCGACACGGCGAACGAGGTGAGCCAACCGTGCAAGGCGTGATCAAGTCCTACGATCCCGGCACCGGCGACGGCGTCGTCATGCGCGACACCGACCTCTCCGAGCTCGACCTGGCCCGCGGTGCCCTCGAGGGCTCGGTCTTCCGCATGCTCCGCCAGGGCCAGCGCGTCGTTTTCGATCTCGACGGCGAGGGGAGGGCGACCGCTCTCCGACTCGGATCCGAGGTCGACATGGGCACGCCCGGCTTCCCCCGGGCCACCCCCGACCGCCGCTTCGTCCCCGAGCCGACCGGCTCGCTCCCGGAGCCCCACACACCCGACAGCACTCCCACCAAGGTGGCGGACGACCCACGTCCTCCGACCCCACCCGCCCCCCTAGAGGCCGTCGCGGACGATCCCTCGTCCTGACGAGCCCCTCGACCCCAGGAGACCATCGAAGATGACCGCCACCACCGGCAACCAGCAGCTGAAGGACTGGGTCGAGGAGTGGAGGGAGGTCTTCGGGCCTGCCGACGTGCACTGGTGCGACGGCTCCGCCGAGGAGTACGACCGCCTCTGCGCCGAGCTGGTCGCCGGCGGCACCTTCACGACGCTGAACGAGGCCAAGCGGCCCAACAGCTACCTCGCCCTGTCCGACCCCGGTGACGTGGCCCGGGTCGAGGACCGCACGTTCATCTGCTCCGACGAGGAGATCGACGCCGGCCCCACCAACAACTGGCGGGCTCCGGCCGAGATGAAGGACGAGCTGCTCGGCCTCTTCCGCGGCGCCATGAAGGGCCGCACGATGTACGTGGTGCCCTTCTCGATGGGCCCCCTGGGCTCGCCCATCGCCCACATCGGCGTCCAGCTCACCGACTCGCCCTACGTGGCCGTGAGCATGCGGATCATGACCCGCATGGGCCAGGGCGCCCTCGACGTGCTGGGCGACGGCGAGTGGGTCCGCTGCCTCCACTCGGTCGGCTACCCGCTCGAGCAGGCCGACGGCACCACCCGGCCCGACGTCCCGTGGCCGTGCGACGCCGACAACAAGTACATCTCGCACTTCCCGGCCACCAAGGAGATCTGGAGCTACGGCTCGGGCTACGGCGGCAACGCCCTCCTGGGCAAGAAGTGCTTCGCCCTGCGGATCGCCAGCACCATGGCCCGCGACGAGGGCTGGATGGCCGAGCACATGCTCATCGTGGGCGTCACCAACCCCGAGGGCGTCAAGCGCTACATCGCCGCCGCCTTCCCGTCGGCCTGCGGCAAGACCAACATGGCCATGCTGATCCCCACCCTCCCGGGCTGGACGTGCGAGACGGTGGGCGACGACATCGCCTGGATGAAGCACGGCGACGACGGCCGGCTCTACGCCATCAACCCCGAAGCCGGCTTCTTCGGCGTGGCCCCCGGCACCGGCGAGACGACGAACAAGAACGCCGTCGAGGCGCTCCAGGAGAACTGCATCTTCACCAACGTGGCCGAGACCGACGACGGCGACATCTGGTGGGAGGGCTTCACCGACGAGCCGCCGGCGCACCTCGTCGACTGGAAGGGCCAGGACTGGACCCCCGAGTCCTCGACGCCCGCCGCCCACCCCAACGCCCGCTTCACCGTCCCGGCCGACCAGTGCCCGATCATCGCCCCCGAGTGGGAGGACCCGCGCGGGGTCCCGATCTCCGCGATCCTCTTCGGCGG
>DASYLG010000339.1:0-3584 GCA_036009685.1 Iamia sp.
CCGGCGGCGACGGCGGCGGCCGCCTCACCGGCGCGGGCGACGATCTCGTCGACCACGGCATCGACGTGGGCCAGGCCCGGGAACATGATCTCGTAGGGCCCCGGAGCGAGGGCGACGCCCCGGTCGAGGAGGGCGTGGAACAGGCGGGCGTAGGTGGCCGTGTCGGTGCGCCGGGCGCCGTCGTAGTCGAGCGGGAGCTCGTCGCCCAGGTAGAGGCCGACGAGCGTGCCCTCGACCGGCACCCGGGCCGTGATCCCGGCGGCGTCCAGGGCGGCCTGCAGGCCGGCGCCGAGGCGGGCGGCGGTGGCCTCCAGCCGGACGTAGGCGGCATCGTCGAGCAGTGCCAGCGCGGCCAGCCCGGCGGCGGTGGCGAGGGGGTTCCCCGACAGCGTGCCGGCCTGGTACACCGTGCCGAGTGGGGCCAGCAGGTCCATCACCTCGGCCCGGCCGCCGAAGGCCCCCACGTTGAGGCCGCCGCCGATGACCTTGCCGAAGCACGACAGGTCGGGCGTGACGCCGTAGCGCTCCTGGGCCCCGCCCCGCCCGAGGCGGAAGCCGGTGATGACCTCGTCGAGGATCAGGAGGGCCCCGACCCGATCGCACTCGGCCCGGAGGCCCGCCAGGAAGCCGGGCGCCGGTGGGACCAGGCCCATGTTGGCGGCGACCGGCTCGACGATCACGCAGGCGATGGCCTCGTCCAGCTCGGGCACGACGTTGTACGGCGCCACGACGGTGTCGGCCACGGCCCCGGCGGGGACGCCGGCGGAGCCGGGAACTGCCCGTGCGCCCGCGCCCTCCCCCGCGCCGGCCTCGATCAGGGCGACGGCGCTGCCGGCATCGGCCAGGAGACCGTCGCTGTGGCCGTGGTAGTTGCCGGCGAACTTCACGATCCGGTCCCGGCCGGTGGCGCCGCGGGCCAGGCGGATGGCGCTCATGGTGGCCTCGGTGCCGCTCGACACCAGCCGCACCCGTTCGCACGCCGGGACCCGCGCCCGGATCTCCTCGGCCAGCACCACCTCCCGCTCGGTCGGGGCGCCGTAGGACGTGCCCCCGGCGGCGGCCTCCTGGATGGCGGCGACGATGGCCGGGTGGGCGTGGCCACCGATGATCGCCCCGTACGACTGGACCAGGTCGAGGAGCTGGCGACCCTCGGCGTCCCACACGTGCGGGCCCTCGGCGCGGGCCACGAAGTAGGGCGTCCCCCCGACCGAGCGGAAGGCCCGCACGGGCGAGTTGACCCCCCCGGGGATGACGGCCTGGGCTCGGGCGAAGAGGGCGGCGTTGGCGGTGAGCGGCGTGACGATCCACCGACGTTAGGCGCAGGCCCGCATCGCCCCACGGCCGACCGCGCCGGGACGCCACCGGCGCACGCCGGGTGGTCAACCCATCTGCCGCCGGCAGAACCCCGTCCACTCGACGAGCCCCTCGTGCAGCCGTCGGGCGAAGGCGAGCTCGTCGTCGGTCAGCGTCGACCGGGCGATGGCCTCGACCATGGCGCCGGGCAAGCGCCCGGCCAGGTCGAGCACGGTGTCTCTCATCCACCCCGGGTCGACTCCGGTGTCCCGGGCGAGCCGTTCCCAGTGCCGGCTCTCGATCACCGTCGCCCGGTACTCGCCTCCGACCTTCTGCGCCAGCTTCACCTTCCTCGGGTGGGCGTCGTAGGGGAGGATCGATGCCACGTCGTACATGGGGGCCAGTCGCACCTGGCGCCCGGCGAGCAGCAGCGAGTGGTTCTTGGCGTGGGTGTCGGGCGCCAGGACCAGCCAGTCGTAGGCGATCGACCGGCACAGCCCCTCGACCTGGGCGAGCGGCGCATCTCCAACGGCGCTCCAGAGGAGCCGGGCCATGGTGCGGAACGTCGGCCCCCCGTCGCTCTCGTACTTCAGGCTCGGATGGACGCCGAGCGCCTGGCACAGGTCCTCCTGGTGGATCCGGGCCACCGAGCCGTCCGGGCGCAGACGTCGGTCGTACCTCTCCACGACGAGGGTTCGCTGACCGGCGAAGGACTCCACCGTCGTCCGGGCCGCCGGCAGCCCGGCCACGCGCGCCGTGGCGAGACACAGGTGCTCGTCGACGTCGATGTCATCGAAGCCGGCGAAGGCGGGCTTGAGGATGTGCGTCGTCGGCGTCGCGCCGGTGGGGACGCTCCACTGCCCGCTCGACGGATCGCGGGCGAGCGCGACCTTCGCCTGTGCGCCGGCCAGGCTCCACCGGCCCGGCTCGGATGACGTCGTCCAGGCCGGTCGCTCGTGGACGACGCGCCGGAGGACCTCGCCCACCTCGGCGTCGTCGAGCGGCTCGTGCCCTCCTTCCGCCTCGTCGATCGGGTCGCCTGGTCGGAGATAGCGGGCCGCCCCGGCCACGTCGGCCCCCCGGGCCTCGAGCAGTCCGAACACATCGGTGGTGGAGCACCCGGCCTCCCGGGCCCAGCGCTCGACCACCCGCTCGTCGTCCGGGAACAGGCCCCACAGGTACGGCTCGACCGTGGCGTGTCCGTAGGGCGCGGGGCCCACCGGCATGGCCACCGAGAGCGGCGTGGAGCCCGGTGCGGCCCGCCATGGGCCCCGATAGCGCAGCTCGAGGCGGCGGCGCCCGTCCGAGACGAGGTCGGCCACCGTGTCGGAGCCGATGACGACGGTCAGGCGACGCTCATCCAACAAAGCCGGCCAGGTGGTCGTCGAGGTCGAGAGGATGCTCTCCGGCCGCGGCGGCCCCCGCCTCCAGGGCGAGGTCCAGGGCGGCGAGCGCCCGGAGGACGGCGGCCAGCTCGAGCGTCGGCTTCCCGGCCTCGGCGGCCACGAGCCACTGCCGGCTCACATCGGCCCGGCGGGCGACCTCGCTCTGGCTGAGTCCGAGCTCCCGGCGGCGGGCGCGCAGCAGCGCCCCGACGTCCTTGGCCGTGTGCACCACCATGGGTGTCACCGTACGAGGACATCCGCAGTCTGTCAACGTTCGACGACATGAATGATGAGTCGCCGTACGGCGACATCATCCCCTGTGTCGCCGTACGGCGACAGGTCGGCTCAGGCGGTCAGCATCTCGGCCACTTCAGCGGCGAGGTAGGTGAGGATGAGGTCGGCGCCGGCGCGCTTGATGGCGGTGAGGTGCTCGAGGGCGACGGCGTCGCCGTCGATCCAGCCCCGCTCGGCCGCCGCCTTGATCATCGAGTACTCGCCCGACACGTGGTAGGCGGCGAGGGGCACGTCGACCTCGGCCCGGGCCCGGGCCAGGATGTCCAGATAGGCAAGGGCCGGCTTCACCATCACCATGTCGGCCCCCTCGGCGATGTCCTCCCGGATCTCCTCCATGGCCTCGCGGGCGTTGCCCATGTCCTGCTGATAGGCCCGGCGGTCGCCGCCCCCGGCGATCTCGACGTCGACGGCCTCCCGGAACGGGCCGTACAGCGAGGAGGCGTACTTGGCCGCGTAGGCCAGGATCGAGACCTCGGTCCGGCCCACCTCATCGAGGGCGTCGCGGATGGCCATGACCTGGCCGTCCATCATCCCGGAGGGGGCGCAGACGTCGGCCCCCGCCTCGGCCTGGGCCATCGCCGCCTCGGCGTAGCGCTCGAGGGTGGCGTCGTT
>DASYLG010000340.1:0-3052 GCA_036009685.1 Iamia sp.
GAGCTGCTGGCGTAGCCCTCGTTGAACACGAGGTAGAGGACGTGGAGGACGGCCCGCATCCGCTCGGTCAGCTCGGGCTCGTCGGGCAGGGCGAAGGTGGCGCCGGCCTTCTTGATGGTGGCCTTGGCTCGGCTGATGCGCTGGGCCATGGTGGCCTCGGGGACGAAGAAGGCCCGGGCGATCTCGGCCGTGGTGAGCCCGCCCACGGCTCGCAGGGTCAGTGCCACCTGCGAGGGCGGCGACAGCGCCGGGTGACAGCACAGCACCAGCAGCGTGAGGGCGTCGTCGTCGGAGGGGACGGGCTCGTCGTCCGGGGCCGGCGCCACCTGGCGGTCGACCGGCGTGAGCCGGACGTCGCGGGCCTCGCGCTCCTCCCGCGACGTCTGGCTGCGCAGGGCGTCGATCAGCCGCCGCGACGCCACCCGGATGAGCCACGCCTTCGGATCGTCGGGCCGGCCCGTGTCGGGCCACTGTCGGGCGGCGACCAGGAGGGCCTCCTGGACCGCCTCCTCGCACAGGTCGAAGTGCCCGTACTTGCGGACGAGCGCACCGAGGACGAGCGGGGTCAGCCCCGTCACGTCCTCGGCACGCACCTCCGTGCTCATGCCTCGGTCGGCGCCTCGTGGAGGATGGGCCGGACCTCGATCTGGGTGAACTTGGCCGACGGCATCTCCGCCGCGATCTCCAGGGCCCGCGCCTCGCTGTCGACGTCGACGACGTAGAAGCTGCCGATGTACTCCTTGGCCTCGATGTAGGGACCGTCGGTGACGGCCGGGACGCCATCGGCGACCGTCACCTGCTTGGCCTGGACCTGGTCGGCCACGCCGTAGGCGCCGACCATCTCGCCCGACGCCATGAGGGCCGAGTTGTGGGCGTCGGTCGCGTTGATGACCTCCTGGAAGTCGATCTCCTCCTGGAGCTGGGTCCACATCTCGTCGTTGCCGTAGATGATCAGCATGTACTTCACGGTGTCTCCTGGTCTCGGCCCCCTGCTGGGCGCCGCTCGGACGGGACGTCGGAGCGATGTCGCCGTCCTCGACACGCGGCACCGACATCCTGACGCACCCGGACCCGCCCGCCGGTACGGTCCGGGCGTGCTGGTGACGGACATGGAGGTGCCGGACCCGGCCGGCGCGCCCGAGGGGTGGGACGCCGGGCCGCGGGGACCGTCGGCGCCGCTGATCCCCTTCCGGCCCGGACCCGTCGACCCGGCCGCCGTGGTCGGCTCCACCGTGCGGGGCTGGACGCCGCACGCGGGCACCTATGGGATGGGCGGGCCCGGCTTCCTCGGGCTCGACCTCGGGGAGCAGTGGCTGGTCGTGACCCTGTGGGGCGCGGCCTCGTGGATCCGCCTCGACGACCGTCTCCTCGACGACCTGCCCGGCGACGACGGCGTCCTGGTCGGCTGGACGGTCACCGCCCTCGCCGTCGAGCGCACGTGGCTGGCGATCGACCTGGCCGGCGACCACACCCTCCGGCTGGCCCATGACCCCGACGACCGCCCCCGCCTGGCCCAGGGCCAGCCCCGGGTACTGGGCCCCGGCGACGACCTCCGCACCGCCGTCGTCCTCGCCCCCACCACCGAGATCTGGGTCTGACCCTCAGCCCTTGCGGAGGAAGCCCAACAGCAGCCCCACCATGGCCATGTCGAGGGTGACCATCCACATCAGCAGGCGGTTGAACCCCTTGAGCATCTCGGCGCGGAGGTCTCCCACCTCGGCCCGGACGAAGTCCTTGGTGGCGACCTGTTCCGCCTCGACGGCGGTCAGCTGCGTGAGCATCTCTCCGACGGCCTCCTCGTCCTCGATGATCGTGGTGAGCCGGCGGTACAGGATCGCTCGGCTCCGTTCGCTCAGGGACATGACAGCCCTCCTGACGTGGTGTGTCAATGAGGGGAAGTCGGGCCACGCCTACCCGGTGTGGCGGCGACCGAACCGCCGAGATCAGCTCTCCCGCCGGCGGGTCTTGGCGGCCCGCTTGGCCTGGGTCAGCTCCACCCGCTGGGGGTGTTCCTTGTAGAAGGGGTCGAGCGGGAAGCAGCCCGAGACCAGCCCGTTGCGGGGCCCGGTGGTGCAATCGCTGAAGGTGCGGCACACCAGGCCGCGGTCGAGCGGGCGGCCGGCCAGGACGTCGGCGGCCAGCTCGGGGTAGCTGAGGACCATCCGGCCCAGCCCGACCATGGCCGCGCCGCCCCCGGCCACGACGGCCTGGGCGACGTGCGGCAGCCAGTCCTGGAGGTACGAGTAGCCCGACCCGACGATGGTGATCGCCGGGTGGGCGGCGGTCAGCTCGGCCGTGACGGCCAGTTGCCTTGCCACCCCGACCAGCGGGTCCTCGGGCGGCTGGTAGCCGTCGGAGGGCGGGAAGAAGGCGGGCCGCTGGACGTGCGGGTTGTAGTACGGGCTGCCGGCCGTCGTGCTGACCAGGCCCACGCCCAGCTCGGTGAGCAGGTCGAGGAAGGCATGGACCTCGGTCAGGTCGATGCCCAGGCCGGTGCCGTCGCCGCCGAAGGCGTGGCGGTAGGGGCCCTCGGTGGCGGGAACGCCGGTGCCCCCCTCGCCCGGGGCGAAGGGCCGCACGTCGAACGCGGACAGACGGACGGCCACGCCGAGCCCCGGCGCACGGTCACGGATGCCGGCCACGACCGAGCGGAGGAAGTGGGTCCGGCCCTCGAGCGAGCCGCCGTAGGGACCGGGCCGGTCGTGGGCGCTCAGCAGCTCGTGGAGGAGGTAGCCGTGGCAGTGCTTCACGTCGACCAGCTCGAAGCCGGCCTGCTGGGCCAGCACGGCGGCGGCGACGTACCGCTCGACCAGCTCGTCCAGGTCGTCGTCGGTGAGCAGGCTGGTGTCGTCGGCCGCCGAGCGGTCGTCGAGCTCCGGGTGGCGGTAGGCGGTCCGGGGCCGGGGCGCCCCCTCGGGCCGGCTCCAGCGACCGGAGTGGGTGAGCTGGAGGGCGGCCGCCTGGCCCGGGCGGAGCAGGGCCCGCAGGTCGGCGATGTCCTCCACGGTGCGCTCGTCGAGCACGAGCTGGTGGGGGTTGGCCCGGCCGTCGA
>DASYLG010000341.1:0-5078 GCA_036009685.1 Iamia sp.
CGTCGTGGCCCCCGCGCTCGACGAGGACTACGGGCTGACCGCCATCGAGGCCATGGCCCATGGCGCTCCCGTCGTGGTCTGCGACGACGGCGGCGGGCTGGCCGACCTGGTCGACCACGAGGTCGACGGGCTGGTCGTGGCCCCGACCGGAGCCGCCATCGCCGGCGCCGTCGAGCGGATCCTCACCGACCCCGACCTGGCCGCCACCCTCGCCGCCGGCGCCCGCCGCCGGGCCGCCGCCACCACCTGGGCCCGGGCCGACGACCAGATCCGCGCCGCCCTGGCCATCACCTTCGACGAGGCCGAGCCCGACGGCGACCTGATCACCGTCGGCGGCGCCGGGGGCGAGCCGTGAGGATCGGCGTCGTCGCGCCGCGGTCCGAGCCGCCCACCGTCGGCGGGGCCGAACGGGCGTGGACCGGGCTGGTCGGGGCCCTGGCCGAGGCCGGTCACGACGCGTCGCTCGTCACCTTCCCGGTCGACGAGTCGGGTTTCGGCCCGCTGACCCGCGGGTACCGAGACGCCGCCCAGCTCGACCTGTCGCCGTTCGATCTGGTCATCAGCTCCAAGTACCCGGCGTGGATCGCCTCCCATCCGCGTCACGTGCTGTGGATGTTCCATCCGCTGCGCGGCTTGTACGACACGTACCACCTGTTCAAGGCACCGCTCGACCCGGGTCCGGTCGAGCCCGCCACCCGCACCCTCCTCGACCTCGTGCACGGCCCGGTCCGCCGTGACCGCATCGGCGAGGTCCTCGACGCGGCCGACGCCGCCATCAGCGCCCTCGGCGCCGACCATCCCGATCTCCGGCTGCCCGGCCCCACCAGCCGGCTGGTCGTCCACTGGCTCGACCGGGTGGCCCTGTCCCCCGACTCGATCACCCGCCACACCGCCCTGTCCCGCACCATCGCCGTCCGAGCCGACTACCTGCCCCCCGGCGTCGGCGCCCACATCGCCCACGCCCCGTCCGACGTCCCGTTGCCCCCACCGACCACGGAAGGACACCGCACCCACCTCTTCACCACCAGCCGGCTCGACGGGCCGAAGCGGATCGACCTGGTGATCGAGGCCATGGCCCACGTCCCGGGCGACGTGCCGCTGCTGATCGGAGGCATCGGCCCCGACGAGGACCGGCTCCGCGCCCTGGCCGCCGACGACGACCGCATCCGCTTCCTCGGCCGGGTCGAGGACGACGAGCTGGGCCGCCTCTACGCCGAGGCCATCGCCGTGCCCTTCGTCCCCTACGACGAGGACTACGGCCTCATCACCGTCGAGGCCATGGCCGCCGGCACGCCCGTCGTCACGGTCGCCGACAGCGGCGGCCCGACCGAGATCGTCCGCCACGGCGTCGACGGCCTGATCGCCGCGCCCACCCCCGAGGCCCTGGGCGCCGCGCTGGCCTCGCTCGTCGCCGATCCGGCCCACGCCCGCGCCATCGGCGAGGCCGCCCGCCGCCGCGCCGCCCGCGTCACCTGGCCCGCCGCCGTCCGCACGATCCTCGGCGACCCCGCTCTTCCCGTTCTCGGCACGGAAATGCCGGATATCCCGGCACGTCCGTGCCGAGAACGAGGCGGGGCGGGGAGGGCCCGGCCCAAGGTCGTGGCGCTGACGACGTTCCGGGTGGCGGATCGGGGGCACGGGGGGCAGCTGCGGAGCTTCCACCTGTACGGGGCGCTGGCCCGCCACGCGGATGTCGAGATCGTCAGCCTCACCGACGGGGGCGAGGCGGGGTCGACCGAGCTGGCGCCGGGACTGGTCGAGACGGCCGTACCGGTCAGCGATGCCCAGCGCCAGGCGGCCGAGGCCATGTCGCTCTCGGTCGGGCTGCCGGTCAGCGACCTGGCGGCCGGGTCCGAGATCGAGCTCACGCCCGCCTACCTGCGCCGGCTGCGGGCCGCCACCCGCCACGCCGACGTGGTGATCCTGGCCGAGCCGTACCTCCATCCCGCCCTGGCCGCCGCCGGGGTCGACCTCCCGTTCGTCTACGACGCCTTCAACGTCGAGGCCGACCTCAAGGGCGACGTGCTGCCGTCGACCCGGGCCGGGCGGTCGGTGCACGAGCAGGTCGTCGCCCTGGAGGCCCGGGTGTGCGCCGAGGCCACCGCCATCACCGTGTGCAGCCGCTTCGACGCCCGCGCCCTCGCGGCGGCCGGCGGCCGGTCGACCGCGGACGTCGCCGTCGTCCCCAACGGCACCGACACCCGGGCCCAGCGCGGCCCCGACCCCGAGCGTCGCCGCCGCCAGGGCGAGCGCTGGCTGGAGCGCTACCGCAGCCTCGACCCGCGCGCCGAGGGCCTCGAGGCGATCGCCGTGTTCGTCGGCAGCTGGCACCCGCCCAACCTCGACGCCGCCGAGCAGGTCCTGCGCGCCGCGCCCTACGCCCCCGAGGTCCTCTTCGTCCTCGGCGGCCGCCACGGCGATGCCTTCGACGGCCGCCGCCTCCCGCCCAACGTGGTCTTCACCGGCGTCATCCCCACCTCGGCCAAGGACGCCCTGCTGGACGCGGCCCACGTCGGGATCAACCCGGTCCGCATCGGGTCGGGGACCAACCTCAAGATCATCGAGTACCTGGCCGCCGGCATCCCCGTCGCCTCCACCGCCTTCGGGGTGCGTGGCCTCGACATCGCCAACGGCGTCCACGCCGTCATCGGCGACGACATCCCCGCCACGGTCCGGGCCGTCCTCGCCGACCCCGACGGCGCCGCCGCCCGGGCCGTCGCCGGGAGGGCCCTCGTGGAGGAGCACTACGACTGGCGGGGGCTCGGGGATCGTCTGTGGGCGGTCGTGCGCGACATCATCGAGGGTTGAGGCCGGCGCGACGGGTGGGGGCCCACCGCCGGCTCTGATCGAGGTCGCCAGCAGGCGCCCGGTACCCTTGCCCCGCACTCCGAGGAGACCGATTGACCACCGCCAGCACCCACGACCTCGAGACGGCGTTCGAGCGCGAGATCGGCCCGGCGACCGAGATCTCCAAGCGGCCCAACCCCGTGAAGCGCCTGCTGAACGTCTGGGCCTACCGCGAGCTGCTCGGCAACCTCGTCCGCAAGGAGCTCAAGGTCAAGTACAAGAACAGCGTCCTCGGCTTCGTCTGGACGCTGCTCAACCCGACCCTCTACCTCGTGGTGTTCTCCCTGGTGTTCCAGGAGGTCCTGCAGGTCAAGGTGCCGTACTACGCCATCTTCTTCCTGTCCGGGCTGCTGGTGTGGAACTTCTTCTCCACTGCCCTCGGCGCCGGCACCGGGTCGATCACCGGCAACGCCCAGCTGGTCCAGAAGGTCTGGTTCCCCCGCGAGATCCTGCCGCTCGCCGCCATCGGGGCCGCCATGGTGCACTTCGCCCTCCAGGCGATCGTGCTGATCGCCGCCCTGGGCATCTTCCAGCGGGCCCCGTCGGCCGAGTACGCCATCGCCCTGCCGTTCGCCTTCGTCGTCCTGATCATCCTGGCGTCGGCGCTGGCCATCGCCCTGTCGGCCGTCAACGTCTACCTGCGCGACACCGAGCACCTGCTCGAGCTGGCCCTGCTGGCCTGGTTCTGGCTCTCGGCCGTCGTCTACCCCTACCGGCAGGTGGCCGAGCGGCTCGGCCCGGGCCGCGAGTGGATGGCCTCGCTCAACCCGGTGATCCCCATCATCCTCACCTTCCAGCGGGTGCTCTACAACCCCGAGTACTCGTCGTTCGGGTGGTACACCAACGGCGGCCGCGAGGGCTCCCGGTTCGACCCGACGAACGCCATCCCGAACCAGGACATCCCGGCCGGGATCTACCACCCGCTCGAGTGGTACCTCTCCCGTCTCGCCATCGTGGGCCTGGTGGCGTTTGGCATCCTCCTCGGCGCGCTGTGGCTGTTCGGCCGGCTCGAGGACAACATGGCCGAGGAGATCTGACGTGGCCGAGGTCATCATCATCGACAAGGTCAGCAAGACCTTCAAGATGACCAAGGACAAGCCCAAGTCGGCCAAGGAGCGGGTGATCCGGGCCGGACGCATCAAGTGGGAGGAGTTCCGGGCCCTCGATGACGTGTCCTTCAGCGTCGAGCAGGGCGAGACCCTCGCCATGCTGGGCCACAACGGCAGCGGCAAGTCCACGCTGCTGAAGTGCGTGGCCGGCACGCTCCGACCGACCAAGGGCTCGATCACCCATCGCGGCCGCCTCGCCGCCCTCCTCGAGCTGGGCGCCGGCTTCCACCCCGACCTCACCGGCCGGGAGAACGTCTTCCTCAACGGCTCGATCCTCGGCTTCTCCAAGTCGCAGGTCGAGGGGATCTTCGACGACATCGTCGACTTCGCCGAGCTGGAGGAGTTCATCGACCTCCAGGTCAAGCACTACTCGTCGGGCATGTACGCCCGGCTGGGCTTCGCCGTGGCCATCAACGTCGACCCCGACATCCTGCTGGTCGACGAGGTCCTTTCGGTGGGCGACGAGGCCTTCCAGCGCAAGTGCATCGACCGCATCCGCCGGATGCAGCGCGAGGGGCGCACCATCCTCGTGGTCTCGCACGCCACCGACACCGTGCGGCAGATCGCCGACCGGGCCGTGGTGCTCGACCACGGGAAGATGATCGCCGACGCCGCCCCCGGCGAGGCGATCCGCACCTTCCGCGAGGCCCTCGCCGCCCGCGGCGTCGAGATCCCCCTCCACGCCGAGGAGGCCGACCACTCGCCGCCCACCATCGCCAACCCCGTCACCGGGGAGATGCCGATCATCATCGGGCCCGGCGCCCTGGTCGACGAGCCCGGCGCCACGGTCGCCATCCGTCACGTCATCCCCGAGTACCCCGACGCCGAGGTGCCCCACCTCCTGCCGGGCCAGCCCCTCAAGCTCCGGATCGGGTACGCCGCCACCGGAATGATCACCGACGTGGCCTTCGCCATCGAGATCTTCGACGAGGACGGCACCCGTCTCATGGGCACCACCACCGACGTGCTCGAGCAGTACATCCACGCCGTGAAGGGCGAGGGCGAGGTCACCTTCGTGTTCGACAGCATGCCGCTGCTCGACGGCACCTTCCCGCTGACGGTCGCCATCCACTCCCACGACGGCGGCACCATCTACGACGAGCGCGAGTTCGAGGACTCCTT
>DASYLG010000342.1:0-6383 GCA_036009685.1 Iamia sp.
TGGTTCGTGCCTGCGCCGCTCGGGCTCGGTACACCGCAATGGGACTACGGCGCCCGGAGCGCGTTCTTCGGTCTCACGCGTGGCAGCGGACGGCCGGAGGTGGTGCGGGCCGTGCTCGAAGGGATCGCGCACCGGGGTGCCGACCTCGTCGAGGCGACCGAGCACGACACCGGGGTGACCATCGAAGCGCACCGCATCGACGGCGGCATGAGCGACAACCCGACCTTCGTGCAGGCCCTGGCCGATGCCGCCCAGCGACCCATCGAGGTGTCGCCCGAGCGCGAGGCCACCACCCTCGGCGCCGCCCACCTGGCCGGGCTGGCCGTCGGCGTCTGGGAGGGCACCGACGAGCTGGCCGCCCTGTGGGCGCCGCGGGAGGTCGTCGAGCCCGGTGAGCCCCTCGATCGGGAGCGCTGGGCCGAGGCCATCCGCCGGGCCGAGCGGTGGCACCCGGACCTGTCGAGCCTCGACTTCTGACCACCAACGGCTCCGCACTAGAAAGGGCGATCGTGCTGACCCCACCCCAGCCCACGGATCTCGCCGCCGCTGTCGGTGACGCCGACGCCACCCGTCGGGCCTTCCTGAAGAAGGTCGCCATCGGCGGGGCGGCCGCGGCCGTGGCCACCCAGGTCCTCCCGCTCGATCGCCTCGTCCCCCGGGCCGGTGCCCAGGAGGAGGGCGAGGAAGAGGTCGAGCTCACCCCCGACGAGGAGCGCATGACGTTCCTGGCCGGCATCGCCCTGGCCGGCGCCACCGTCTACCGGGCCGCCGCCGGCGACGAGACGCCCCCCGAGGAGGCGGACGAGCAGGAGGACACCGGCGGCACCACGACCACGACCACCACCCTCCCCGTCATCACCGTGCCGGCGCTGGCCGAGCCGGTCGTCGAGGTCCTCCGGGTCTTCGGCTCGCACCACTCCCAGCAGGCCACCGCCCTCAACGGCACCATCCCGACCGCCGTCGAGGTGCACAACGGGACGCTCGTGGCCGAGGTCCGGGGCGCCCTCGGCACCGCCGCCGACGAGGCCGAGGTGCTCGGGATCCTCCGGGATCTCGAGGAGCGCATCGCCGCCACCCACCTCCAGGCCATCGCCGACCTGGAGGACGCCAACGACGCCCAGCTGGTCGCCACCGCCCTGCCGATCGTCAGCCAGCACGCCGTGGTCCTCGGTCTGGTGGGGACCACGCCCACGCCGCTCGAGGAGCTCATCCCCGAGGAGCAGGCCACCGACGAGGCGTTCGACGAGGCCACCTACCCCGCCGACGGCACCACCGCCCCGGAGGACACTTCGGGCCCGGGCGACGAGGACGCCAACGCCGGGGGCGAGGGCGTCGATCCCGACACCTCCAGCTCCGGGGGCTCCGAGGACGGCACCGAGAGCAGCGGTGGCGGGGCCGACGACGGAACCGACACGGGCGCCGGTGGCGCCGCCGATCCCGAGAGCGAGGGCTGAGCCCCAGTGTCCGAGATGCACCCCGACGACATCGATGCCCTGGTCGCCGAGGCCCGGCGCGACGCCACCCTCGCCACCTGGCGGGAGCGGGCGGCCCAGGTCCTCGCCCGCCGCTCCACCCCGTCCGCGGCGGCCGTCGACGCCCCCGACGGGCGCCGGCAGTTCCTCCGCCTGGGCGCCACCGGCGTCGTGGCCGCCGCCGTCCTCGCCGCCTGCAGCGACGACGAGACGGTCCCGCCCAGCGAGACCGGCGTGACCCAGCCGGAGCCGACCGAGACCACCTTCGCCCCGCCCCCCACCACCTCGCCGGACGACGGCGCCGAGAACGACGCCCTGGTCTTCCGCACGGCCCGCACCCTCGAGCTGGCCATGGTCGACGTCTACGATGCCCTCCTCGGTGGCGGGGGCGACCTCGCCCTGCCCGAGGAGGTCGGCTACGACGAGGCCACCGAGTCGACCCTCGAGCTCCTGCGCGACCGCCACGAGACCCACGCCGACGCCCTCGAGGACCTGATCCGCGGGGTCCGCGGCGATCCCGTGAGCGAGCCCAACAACGGCATCATCGAAGGCGTCGTCACCCCGCAGCTGGAGGACCTCACCACCCAGCACACGGTGCTGCTCTTCGCCCGCTCGCTCGAGGACGTGGCCGCCGGCACCTACGGCTGGGGCGCCGGCACCCTCACCACCGCCGAGCTGCGCCAGGACCTCATGGCCATCGGGGCCGTGACCGCCCGCCACAGCGCCGCCCTGGCCGTCCTGCTCGACCCCAGCGGCAGCGATGCCGTGCGGGCCCCCGTGCTCGACACCTCCGGGCCCGCCCGCCTCCCCACGCACATGCTCGTCGCCGGGGACCAGGACGGCGGCGACGCCCTGGCCGAGCCGGCCCCGCCCGCCGACGCCGCCTCGCCCGAGGAGGGCGAGGACGGGGAGTCCGGCTCCGACGCCGGCGCCCCCGAGGACGACGGCTGACCGAACCCCTAGGCTGGTCGACCTGGTGGTGAGCTGTCCGGGTGACCGCGGCAGGCCGGACCTCGGTCCGGCTCGCTGAGGAAGGTCGGGGCTCCCCAGGGCACGGTGCTGGCGCGAGCCAGGACGGGGCGACCTGTCGGTTCAGGGCAACAGAGAGCAGACCGCCGATGGCCCGGAGCTATCCGGGCACAGGCAAGGGTGAAACGGTGCGGTAAGAGCGCACCAGCGTCGTGGGCGACCACGGCGGCTAGGCAACCCCCACCGGGAGCAAGGCCGAACAGGGACAGGGTGGTCCGCCCGCGACGTCCCAGGTGGGCCGCACAGATGGATGGTCACCCATCGGGACCCCCGCGAGGGACCCGTGGACAGAACCCCGCCTACAGGACAGCTCACCACCAGACCACTCCACCTCCACCGCCATCCCGGCCTCGTTGCGCCGGCTCGACCACCTCGACCTCCCCGACGCCACCCTCGCACCGGAGGTCCTGATCGCCCACCCGGTCCTCGACAGCGCCCTCCTGCAGCGCCAGCTGGACGTCAGCGCTCCGTCGGCGAACGGCGCCATCGAGAAGCTCCTCGAGGCCGGGATCCTCCGACAGGTCGGCGGGAACGTCCGGCATCGAGTGTGGGCCGCCATCGATGTCCTCGACGCGCTGGACGCCTTCGCGGAGCGAGCGGGCCGCCGGGGCCGATAGCGGCCGGATCGTCAAGGTTCGGCGGCGGCGGCCGATGGACAGGGTGATGGGCAGTACCTACGAGCGACGCATCGGCGATCGGGTGGGCATCGAGGCGATCCCCGTGCTCTGGCGCGTGCCGCCGCCCGACCAGGGCCGCAAGGGCGGACGCCGGGCTCGCCGCAAGGCGCAGTCGGGGGCCCTGCTCGACGTGTCGGTGAGCGGGCTGCAGGTGCGGGCTCCGTCGTCCGACGACCTCTCCACCGGCGCCGTGGTCCACATCGACATCGACGGCGTCGTGGGCGCGGTCACCATCCGGCGCATCACCCCCGTGCAGGGGAGGAGGTTCTGCGACTACGGCGTCGAGATCCGGGCCTCCTCCGAGGATCTGGCCCGATGGGTCCACACCCGGCTGGCGGCCAGCCTCCGGGCCACCGAACAGGACTGGAGCGACCGCTAGGGCTGGATGACAGCGAAGCCGCGGCGCTGGAGCTCGGCGGCGAGGAGGTCGTCGGGGACCTTGCGGAGCTGCTCGGCCAGCGTGGCCCGCTTGCGGTCGGCGGCGGTGACCCGCTCCTCCACCGGCTCGGCGATGACCCCGCCGTCGGCCGCGGCCGCCAGCCGGTCGATGAGGGCCTGGGCCTCGTCCCGGGTGAACTTGCCGGCGGCCTGGCGCTGGCTGAGCCCGAGCGGGTGGCGGGCGCCGCGGAACCCCTCGTGACCGGCCGCCTCCACGAGGGCGAGGAGCTCCTGCACCTGGCGGTGCGTCGCGGGGGGTCCTGCCTGCTGTCCGAAGGCCATGGGACCGATCCTCCCACGCCGGTGTGACACCCAGGTCGATCCTCACCGCCGGGGCGCCCCGACCGATGGGGCCCGATGGCGACCGACACGATCCGACACCGCGGCCGACGGGGGGCGACCCTCGGGGCCGTCCTGCTGGCCGCGGCGCTGCTGGGATGCTCCGACGACGGGCCTCGCACCGTGGCGGGCGACGACGATCCTCCGGCGACGACCGCCGCCGCCGAGACCACCCGCCCGTCACCCGGGGCGACGGAGCCGGACGCGAAGGCGGAGGACGAGGAACCGGCAGCCGACGGCGCCTTCCTGACCGAGGACGACCTGCCCGAGGGCTGGGTGGCCGCCGGCACGGGCGGCGAGGAGCCCTACGACGTCCTCGGAGACCCCGACGAGCCGACCGACGAGCCGGCCGACGAGGATTGCCCCGAGACCCCACCCCCGGCCGACATCGTGACCGTCGGGAAGGTGCGGTTCGAGGACGGGCCGAGCCACGTCCTCGTCCAGGCCGTGCTGGCCGCCCCCGACATCGCCCGCGCCGAGGAGCTGTTCTCCGGTCTCCGGGCGAGCAACGGGTGCACCCCCGAGGGCCCGATCGAGGCGGTCACCGTGCCCGGCGCGGGCGACCAGGCCTACATGGCGACGAGCCCGATCGGCCTGCTGGCCGGCGTGCGGCGGGGCCGGAGCGTCGCCGTCGTCTTCACCTTCTCCTTCGACGGGACCGACGACACCGATCTCGTGACCGGCCTGCTGGAGGTCGCCGCGGACCGCCTGCCGGCCTGACCCACCCCGACGGCCGCGCCGACCCCGTACCCTCGGGGGATGGACGAGCGCCCCACCTTCGAGCAGATCCGTCGGGCCCCGAAGGTCCTGCTGCACGACCACCTCGACGGGGGGCTGCGGCCCCAGACGGTCATCGACCTGGCCTCCGAGTACGGCTACGACGGCCTGCCCACCACCGACGTCGACGAGCTGGCCCGCTGGTTCACCGAGGGCGCCAACCGGCGCGACCTGGTCCTCTACCTCGACACCTTCGAGCACACCGTCGGCGTGATGCAGGAGCACGACGCCATCGTCCGGGTCGCCGCCGAGTGCGCCCAGGACCTGGCCGACGACGGGGTCGTCTACGCCGAGGTCCGCATGGCCCCCGAGCTGTGCCTGGAGCGGGGCCTCACCCTCGACGACGCCATCCTGGCCATGCTCGAGGGCTTCCGTCTGGGCTGCCGGGACGGGCGCATCGAGATCGGGCTGCTGGTCACCGCCATGCGCCACGCCGCCAACTCCAAGGAGGTGGCCGAGGCCGCCCTGCGCCACCGCGACGAGGGCGTCGTCGGCTTCGACATCGCCGGCAGCGAGGCCGGCAACCCCCCGACCCGCCACCTCGACGCCTTCCGCACCGTCGCCGAGGACAACTTCCACATCACCATCCACGCCGGCGAGGCCTTCGGGCTCCCGTCGATCTGGGAGGCGGTGCAGATCTGCGGGGCCGAGCGCCTGGGTCACGGCGTGCGCATCATCGACGACATCACCGTCCTCCCCGGGGGCGGCGTCCAGCTCGGCCGGCTGGCCAGCTTCATCCGCGACCGCCGGGTGCCGCTGGAGATGTGCCCGACGTCGAACGTCAACACCGGCGTGTGCGACACCATCGCCGAGCACCCGATCGGGCTCCTGCGCCGTCTGCGCTTCCGGGTCACCGTCAACACCGACAACCGGCTGATGAGCGGCACGTCGATGAGCGAGGAGATGCACCACCTGGTCGAGGCCTTCGGCTACGGCTGGGACGATCTCGAGTGGCTCACCCTCAACGCCATGAAGTCGGCCTTCTGGCCCTTCGACAAGCGCCTCCGCATCATCAACGAGCGGATCAAACCCGGCTACGCCGCCCTGCGCGCCTCCGGCCTCGGCGTCAGCCTCGCCGGCTGACCCCGTCAGCGATGGTCGGGCCGGCCGCGGGGGCTCGACAACCGCGTTGCCGCCGTGCCGATGAACCCGGCTACCACCAGCAGGCCGACGACCATCTGCGCACTGGCGATCGACCGGGCCGCCGTGCTGAGCGGTTGGATGTCGCCGTAGCCCGTCGTCGTCGCCGTGGTCAGGGTGAAGTAGACGGCATCGGGTCGGCTCAGCGGCTCCGAGAACGCACGCGGGTCCCGGTCCCCGGCGGCCCAGTAGAGGATGGCGAAGCCGACGAAGAACCACACCAGACCGATGGCGAAGGTGGCCATCCCGAACGTCCGGTGCGAGATGCCCGGGAGGAAGTCCCGCCGCAACCAGGTCACGCGGACCACCACCCCCATGAACACCACCCCGGCCGCGACGTGGACGCCGCCGATGACGAGCACGGGGCCCGATCCCGAGGAGAGGCCCCGCAGCGTCCACACCGGTCCGGCCACGCAGAGAAAGACCAGGCAGAGCATGAACTTGTAGCTGTCGGCCCGGGTGGGCACGGCCTCCTCCTCGTCGGGCGCCACGGGCATCCTCCTGAACATCA